>JAMWCA010000007.1 GCA_023819545.1 Candidatus Omnitrophota bacterium | reverse complement strand
GGGTCATCACCAGCAACCATTACAAGATTTGCAGGGTCATAGTTCACTTTTAATCCTGGATTATTTATTTTATCAAGTAATTTTTTTAACAATTCTGCTGGTTCAGGACCTGTTTCAGTAGCAAGTACTATCCCCTTGTTATAAGCATAAGTTCCAACTTCTGGCAAAGATTGTTCCATTGTTTTCCATGCTATATCATTTTCATCTTCAGGAACAACTCCAATATGGGTTGTTACAATTTTAACTCCAAGGTCAAAAGCAAGGTCAATTACTTCTTTTGTTCTTTCAATTCTCCATTCAATTGTTTTTGGATCAGCAAAACCATGCCCTCCAAAATCACCAACAAGAGCACTTATCTGAAGTCCAAGTTTTTCAACAAAGTTTTTAAGGTCTTGTCTTCCTGTTTTTGTTAAGTTTTTTGGATCAAGGTCTCCGCGTGTTGCATATGGCTGAACACCATCAAGACCTAATTCTGCCGCTTTTTTAATACCTTCTTTTATAGGCAATCTAAAACAATCAGGAATAACACCAATCTTCAATTTCATCTCCTCCTCCTTTTTTGTATATTTATAAATTTCAATTGCAACATCTGGACATATAATAACACATTTTTTACAACCTATACAATTTCTTCCTTCAATAACTTCTACATAGTGATAACCGATTTTATTAAAATCTTTTGATAACCTGAAAATCTTAGAAGGACAATGTTCTATACATAAAAAACAACTTTTACATCTTTCTTTATTTACTTTTACTATATATTTCATCTTCCAAAATTAAATTTTGTTTTCAATTTTTCAAAAAAATCTTCTTCAATTATTAGTTTTGCTTTAATCTTCCCCTTTTCAATCTCTATTTCTTCAACTTTCCCTATTTTATTCTCTCTCTGACCATCTTCAATTATTTTTCCTTCTGGTGAAATTTTTATCTTAATCTTTTTATCAGAGGGAATAACTAAAGACCTTGTATTTAATGAATATGGGCATAATGGAGTAAGTAAAATACATTCCATATCTGAACAAATTATAGGACCTCCTGCTGAAAGAGAATGTGCTGTTGAACCAGTGGGTGTAGAAATTATTATACCATCTCCTCTAAAATTAAACACTTCTTTTCCATCTATATAAACTAATATTTCAACTATCCTTATTCCCTTTCTAAAAATCAAAAAATCATTCAATACTTTACTTTTATAAATTGTTTTGTGATTTTTTTTAATCATTAATTCAAGAACCATTCTTTCAGAAATTTTAAAATCTCCTTCAAGGACTTTTTTAATCTTAAATTCAATATTTTCAGAAGAGTTTGTTAAAAAACCAATTTTCCCATAATTAATACCATAAATTACTGTCTTCTGATTTTTTAAAAGTCCAATTGCCTTTAAAATTGTTCCATCTCCACCCATCGTTAAAATTAAGTCAGGATTTTTTAATTCTTTTTCAACAATTTTTCCACAACTTTTCAACAGGTCTTCTATCTTTTTCTTTTCTTTTTCAACTCCAATGATCTTTCTATTTTCAAGTATAAAAATTCTTTCAAACATTTAAAAACTCCTTAATCTTTTCATAAATTTTTTCACTTGAGAGACCATACTTATCAAGAAGTAAATTTCTATCTCCATGTTCTATAAAAGTATCTGGTAGTCCTATTCTTAAAAGTTCTTTTTTTATGCCATTATCTGAAAAAACTCCAAGTAAATAAGAACCAAAACCACACAATCTAATATTTTCTTCTACGGTTATAATTTTATCAAATTTTTCAATTTTTTTCATTAATTCTTCATCAATTGGCTTAATTTGATTAACTGGAATAAAACTTAAATTGATATTTTCGTTTTTGAGTTTTTGAAATGCAATAAATGAGTTCAAAGACATACTTCCAACACCTAAAATAACGATATTACTTCCTTCTATAATCTGTTCATCTATTTTTTCAGGTAAAATATCTCTTGGATATCTAATAAAGGTTGGAATTTTTTCATTAATTGCATTTTCAATAGTTTTTTTTAAACTCTCTAAACTGTAAGGTGCATATATTTTAAGATTTGGAATTGTTCTCAAAAAAGATATATCAAAAATTCCATTATGTGTCGGTCCATCTTCTCCTACTAATCCAGCTCTATCAATAAGAAAAATAACCGGTAAGTTCTGCAAACATATATCATGAAAAATTTGGTCATAAGTTCTTTGCAAAAAAGTACTGTAAATAGCAACAAAAACAGGTAGACCAGATTTTGCAATTCCTGAAGCAACAATTACTGCATTACTTTCAGCAATTCCTACATCAAAAAATCTGTCAGGATAATTTTTTGAAAAATTTTCAAGTCCAAGCCCTTTTTCCATTGCTGCTGTTATTACAAAAAACTCAAACTTTTTTGCAATTTCTTCAAGTATCTGGCCAACAAATTTTGAATTTGTCTTTTGTCTTATTATCTCCTCTCCTGTTTTAATATCAAAAGGTCCTATTGAATGAAATTTTTCTGGCTCTTTTTCAGCAAAACTATAACCTTTCCCTTTTTTTGTTATTATATGTAAAACTAAGGGTTCATTAATCTCTTTTATATTTTCAAGTATTTCAATTAATTGAGGAAGGTCATGACCATCAATAGGTCCAAAATATCTTATCCCAAGTTTTTCAAAAAATACTCCTGGAACAATTAAAAATTTTGTTTTCTTTTCAATTTCTTTGGTCAACTTTAAAACCTCTTTCCCAATTGAAGGGATTTTTTTTAAAATTTCAACAAATTCTTCTTTGGGTTTGTTAACAAGAGGAGAAGTTATAAATTTTGTTAAGTAGTATGAAATAGCACCCTTTGTAGGAGATATTGACATTTTGTTATCGTTCAAAATAATTTTTACATTCTTTTTTATATCTCCAAGAAAATTTAAACCTTCAAAAGTAATACCATTTGTCAAAGAACCATCCCCTATAAATGCTATTATATGTTCTTTACTTTCTTTAAAATCATTTCCAATTTTAAGCCCTGTTGCAGAAGAAATACTTGTCCCAGCATGTCCAACTAAAAAAATATCAGTTTGACTTTCTTTTGGATTTGGGAACCCGCTTATTCCTTTATATTTCCTCAATGTCTCAAACTGATTACATCTTGTTAAAATTTTATGTGTATAACACTGATGCCCAACATCCCATATAATTTTATCAGGAGGAATATTAAAAACCCTATGAAGAGCAATAGTTATTTCAACAGAACCAAGATTTGATGATAAATGTCCACCATTTTTTGAAACAACTTCAATAATAAATTCTCTTATTTCACTACATAATTGATTTAACTGTTCAATTGAAAGGGTTTTTATTAGGGAATAGTCATTTTTTATTTCTTGAAGAAGTTTCATTTTTTAACATGTTTTTGACTTTTTCAATTATATCTAAAAGTTCCTTTTTCCCTGTTTCTTCATATGCTTTTAAAAAATAGAAGATTGCTTTCTCAAAATCTTTTAATTGAAAATAAAGATATCCAAGATGTTCATATATTTCTGGGTCTTTTTCTAATTCAACTGCTCTTTCAAGATATTTCTTTGCATTCTTATAATCTCCCATTTTATAATAAGCCCATCCCAAACTATCAAGATATGCACCATTATTAGGTTCAATTTTACATGCTTTTTTTATCATCTCGTATGCTTGTTTAATATTTTTATCTTTTAAAAGGTAAGAATAACCTAAATAATTTAAAGCAATAGAGTTTTCAGAATTAAGTTCAATTGCTTTTTTTAAGTTCTCTTCCATCTTTTCAAAATCACCTTTTTTATCATATAAAATTCCTAATTTTAATCTTGTATCTGAAGAATCTTCAATTTTTATACTTTCAACAAGATATTTTTCCGCAATTTCATAATTTTGTTCATTCATATAAATTGAACCAAGAAAATCATAAAATTCTTTTTCTTTTAAACCTCTTTCAATTCCTTTCAACAGTATTTCTTTTGTTTTTTCATCATTTTTTTCGTTATAATATATAATTGCAAGCAAAGAATATGCAAGTTTATTTAAAGGATTAATCTGTAAACTTTTCTCAATATACTCTTTTGCTTGTTCTATTTTATTTTCTCTTTGGTATAAAATCCCAAGAGATAGATATCCTTCCCAAAAGTTAGGACGGTCTTTTAATATTTCTAAATATAAATCTTCAGCATCTTTATATTTTTTTTGTATTTCATAATTTTTTGCAAGATTATACTTTAAAATATAATTTTCTGGATATTCTTCAATAAGAACTTTATAATGCTTTTCAGCCATTTGATAATTATTCAATTTAGTATAAATATCGCATAAAATCAATCTGAATGAACTTTTGTTAGGATCAATATTTAAGCCCTTTTCAATATATTTTGCTGCTTCAGTATATTTTTTCTCAAATAAATTAACAATTCCAAGCCCAAAATATGGTTCAGATAAATTCCTGTTAATAGAAAGGGCTTTTTGAAAACTTTCTTTTGCTTTTTTATAATTATTTTCTTTTAGGTACAAATTGCCAATTTTTATGTAAACATATGGGTCAGAGCCCCCTTTTTTTATTGTTTGTTCAAATGCTTTAATTGCAGACAAATTATCTTTTTCGTCTTCATAAAGAAGCCCTGAAAGATATATTTTTAATGCAATGTCTTTTTTCAAATAAGGGCTCAAACAACCAGTAAAGATTAAAAGTAGACATATTAAAATTAAATATTTTTTATTTATCATTTTCTTTTCTTATGTCTCATCGCTTTTCTTCTTTTTTTATACTTATGTCTTTTAACTTTTTTTATTTTTCTTTTTCTTCCACACGGCATACTTCCTCCCTTCAAATAACTTTATTTAATGGATATTCTACAATCCCTTGGGCACCAAGTTTTTTTAATTTCGGTATTAATTCTTTTGCTTTATTTTTATCAATTATTGTCTCAATAGCATACCAATTTTTCTCAGTTAAAGTTGATATTGTAGGTTTTTTCATTGCTGGTAGGATTTTTAAAATCTTTTCAAGATTCCTCTTTTCAACATTCATTTTTAAACCAACCTTACTTTCTGCTTGCAAAGCACCTTTTAATAATAATGCAATATTTTCAATCTTTTCCTTTTTCCATTTATCCTTCCACGAATCTTTATTTGCTATTAACCTTGGAGTTGACTCCATAATAACATCAATTATTTTTAAGTTATGAGAATATAAGGTTGCCCCTGTTTCAGTAATTTCAACAATAGCGTCAACAAGATTTCCTGCTTTAATTTCTGTTGCACCAAAAGAAAATTCTACTTTTGCATTAACTTTATTTTTCATTAAGTATCTTTTTGTTAAATTTACCAGTTCTGTAGCAATGATTTTGTTTTCAAGGTCTTTAACATTTTTAATATCTGATTTTTCAGGGACAGCAAGAACAACTTTAACAGGTCTAAAACCTACCTTTGAATAGGTAAGTTCACAAACTTCAATAACTTTTGAATTATTCTCAATTATCCAGTCCTTACCGGCAATTCCAGCATCAAAAGCACCAAGTTCAACATATCTTGGAATTTCCTGAGTTCTTAATAATACACCTTCAATCTCTGGGTCATCTATTGAAAGATAATAACTCCTTGAATTTAAATATATTTCAAAACCAGCATTTTTAAAAATTGATAAAGTAGTTTCTTGCAAAGACCCTTTTGGTAAAGCAAGTTTAATTTTATTCACTTTCTTCCCCTTCTAAAAATACACCTATTTTTCTATATTTTTTATACCTCATTTCTACAAGTTCCTCAACATTTATTGTCTTTATCTCTTTCAAATTTTTTTCTATTATTTCTTTTGTTATTTTAAAGGTTGTTTCCCAATCACTATGTGCTCCTCCAGGTGGTTCAGGTATTATTTCATCTATTATTCCAAGTTTAAATAAATCTTTTGCTGTTAACTTTAAAGATTCTGCTGCTTCTTCCACATTATCCTGCGATTTCCATAGAATTGAAGCACAACCTTCTGGCGAAATTACTGAATATATTGAAAACTCTTGCATAAGAATTCTATCACCTACTCCGATACCAAGTGCGCCTCCACTTCCTCCTTCTCCTATTATTATACATAAAATTGGTATTTTTAAAAGCGACATTTCATATATATTTGATGCTATAGACAAAGCTTGACCCCTTTCTTCTGCTCCTATATCAGGATTTGCTCCTGGAGTATCAATAAAAATAATAACAGGAATTGTAAATTTTTCAGCAAGTTTCATAATTCTTAATGCTTTTCTATACCCTTCTGGATGTGCCATTCCAAATTTTCTTTCAATATTTTCTTTAGTATCCCTCCCTTTCTGATGTCCAACAAAAGCAACTGTTATGCCACAAAATTTACCAAAACCACCTACAATAGAAGGGTCATCCTTAAAAACTCTATCTCCGTGTAATTCAATATATTCGTCAAAAATATTATTTAAATAATCAAGAGTATGGGGTCTATTTGGATGTCTTGCAACCTGAACAATTTGGTAAGAAGTCAAATTAGAGTATATTTCCTTTTTCCTATCCTTGAGTAATTGCCTTAATTTTAAAATTTCTGTATTTTTCTCTACTAAATTTTTAATTTTATCTTTTTCAATTTCTTCTATTTTTTTTTCAATCTCTTCTATTGGTTTTTCAAATGGAAGGTATTTTCTCTCCATTTATATTATCCTTGGAACCTTGAAAAAGTTTTCATCTTTGTCAGGAGCATTTTTCAATATTTCTTCTTTTGGGACAGATTCTTCGGGTATATCTTCTCTAAATACATTTTTTAAAGGAAGAACATGATAAGTAGGTATAACATTTTCTGTTTTTACTTGATTTAATTTTGAAACATATTCAAGAATTTTTTCAAGTTCTTTTTCTAATTTGTTTTTCTCTTGTTCATTCAATTCAATTCTTGCAAGTTTACTTAAATATTCAACATCCTCCCTTTTTATAACTTTTTTCTCCATAGAAAAATTATAAAATTAAACCTAAATTAAGTCAAATTTTTAAATTGCTAAATAGAAAATGTTAGATAAAAAGAAAAAGTGCAAAAGATATCTCCTTTGTTTAAAAATGAACTTGTATAAAAACTAATTTTTTGCTATGAACCACAATTTTCTTTTTTAAGTTTATCTTCTGGCTTAATTTAATCCTCACTTCCAAAAATACCACCTAAAAGACCACCAAGTCCAAATTTTTCTTCACCAGTTTTTTTTACTCTAAAACCACCAATTTCTCTCCTTAATCTTGCCAATGTCATACTTTGTAAAATTATTTTTCCTGGACCTTTTAAAGTTGCAAGAAATAAACCTTCCCCTCCAAAAATTGCTGTTTTTATATCATTAACAAATTCAACATCATAATCAACAGTTTCTTCAAAACCAACTATACAACCAGTATCTATATGAAGTTTTTCATTTACTTTTAGATCAACCTCATAAAAATCTCCTCCTGCATGTATAAAAACAAAGCCAGGACCTGTAAATTTTTCAAGTATAAAACCTTCTCCACCAAAAAATGCAGGACCAACTTTTTTTTGAAATAAAATTCCGAACTTAACAGAAGATTGAGCACATATAAAAGCGTCTCTCTGAGCAATAAATGATATCCCTGGTTTTAATTCAATTACTTGAATTTTGCCAGGAAAATCTCCAGCAAAAGCCACATAACCTTCTTTATCAAAAACTTTATAATGTGTCATAAAAATTGATTCACCTGCGAGTGTCTTTGTTAATACATTTTTAAAAAAATCTTTTGGTGTTTGCCCTTCTATTTTTGTTTCCATTATAACATTATCACTTTTAAACATCATCTTTCCTGCTTCAGCATAAATTTCTTCTCCTGGAACAATATATATTTTAACAAATTGAAGATTCCCACCAAATATTTCATATCTCATTATTTACTCCTTTTTAATAAAATATTTTATTATATCAACAAGGTCTTCAGGTGAAAGTCCTTGTTTTTTAAATAACTCATCTGGATTCCCTGAAGCACCATAATTTTTAATCCCGCATCTTAAAAATTTAACTTTTATCCCATTTTCAGCAAGATAAATAGAAATTGTTGCTCCAAGTCCTGTATCTATATGGTGGTCTTCATAAGTTATTAAAAATCCTGTATTAATAGCAATTTTTATTTTTTCTTGATCTATAACTGTTGGACAACTGAAATTCATTACTCCAATTGTAATTCCTTCTTTTTTCAATTCTTCATAGACCTTTATTGCTCTATAAACCATACAACCATAAGTCAAAATATATCCGTCTTTTCCTTCTCTAATTATATCTGCTTTCCCATATTCAAATTTATAATTCTCATCAAAAAAGACCTCACCATTTTCTTTTAATATAATAGGAATTCTTGACCTACCCATTCCTACAAACCAGTTGCCTTGTTTATCTACTATGTATCTTATAACTCTATCTGTTTGATTTGGGTCAGCTGGAATTATAATTTTAAATCCAAAAAGATTTCTTAAGACACCGATATAATCAATACACTGGTGAGTTTTCCCATCTTCTCCGACATCAAGTCCAAGATGTGTGCAGACAAGTTTTAAATTAGTAAAATTCTGGTCATTAAGTCGCTGTTGATTAAATGTTTCATCAACACCAAATACACCAAAATCAGAAAAGAAGGTTATAAATTTATCAGTTGAAATTGCTCCACTTATTGTTGCAGCATTATGTTCTTGAACACCAACCTGAAAAAACCTTTCCGGGAATTCTTTTTCAAAAAGGTCTGTTTTTACGCTTGAAGCAAGGTCACAATCAAAAACAACTATCGGATACTCTTTATTATCTCTATTTGCCTTTGCTATATCAAGTAAAGATTTTCCATAAGCGGTTCTATTATCTGTCTTTTCTTCTTTACTATAAACAATCGGATTGCCTAAATTAATTTTAGGTGAAAAATAAAACTTTCTTTCTGGATATTTCCATTCTTTTTCTCTTAAATTTTTATATTTTTCAATGACAGGTTCTAATCCTATTTCTTCCATAGCCCTTAAATATTCCTGTTCAGTCAAAGGTTTTCCATGATACTTGTATTCATTCTCCATAAAGGAAATGCCTTTTCCCATAATTGTATGAGCAATTATACATACAGGTTTGTCTATTAGAATTGACTTTCTAATACTTGTGTAAAGTTCTTGATAATTATGTCCATCACATTCAATTACTTCCCATCCATCAGATAAATAATTTTCCTTAATTCTACAAGGCATAATATCATCAGTTTTACCACTAATTTGAACTTTATTATAATCAATTATAACTTTCAATCTATTTAATTTATATTTAATTGCAAACCTTCTTGCTTCACTTACTTGACCTTTTGTCTGTTCTCCATCACTCATTAATACAAATGTATAAGAATTTCTATTATGAAGTTTATCTGCAAGAGCAAAACCGCATCCTGCGGAAAGTCCTTGTCCAAGATTCCCTGTTCCCCATTCAATTCCAGGCACCTTTCTAACTATATGTCCTTCAAAAATACTTCCTGTTTTTCTAAAAGTACTGATAGCTATGTCAATGTCAAAAAAACCGAGCCGACCAAGAGTAGAATATATACCAGGAGATGTATGTCCATGACTTATAACAATTTTATCTCTTTCAGGGTCATCTATTTTTGATGGAGAAATATTAGAATAAGAAAAAACAATAAGATAAATATCAAGTGATGAAATAGAACCTCCTGGATGACCAGAGTTTGCAAGTGTTGTCATAGTTAAAATATCTCTTATACATTCTTTTCTTAAATTTTCAAGTTTTTCAATTTCTTTTTCACTTAATTTTTCTTGTTGAAATCTCATATTTTCCCTCCTTTCTAAGGTTTTAATATAACTCCTAAAGTTTTATCTGGATAACTTATAATTTTTTCAATTCTTTGTGAAATATCAGTTAAAGAAAAAATATCGGTAATTAGAGATTTAACATTTACTTTTTTTTCTTTTATAAGAATCAAAATCTCTTCAATATTCCTTTTTGTATTCCATTGAACAAAAACAGAAGGATAATCTTTACCATACTCCCATTCAATATCATATCCTGTTCTTGAAGATGAATAAATATCAATATTGCCTAAAAATACAGGAAAAGTTAAATTTAAAGATGCTCCTACAATAACATTTTCCCCTATACAGACAAACCTCTGCCCAATTTTAAATAATTTACAGTTTTTACCAATCTCAACAATTTTTCCAGAGATTGAATAACCAAATGGTCTTTTAAATTTTGTAGATGAGGACGATTCTCTCAATTTTTTTATTCCACTAACTTCAATAAAAACTTTTCCTCTATCATAATAATATGCACAAATCCTTTTTCTCATAAAAATCCCTTTTCTAACAATCATTACTTTTATATCTGCAAGGAATAAATTCGCAATTTTTGTTTTTCTTCTTTAGTATGTAAATTTTCTGTAAGAAACAAAAAAATAGGTAAAATCCCTATAACATTCATTGCAACAAAAAGAGTAAAAAATGTTTTAAGAAACTTTCCCATATGAGTTATATACTTCCTAAGAATCTTAAAATATCAAAAAATATTGTAAGAAATCCAATCCCTCCTACAATGCTGCTAACTAAAACAAGTATGAATTTTATATCTGGTTTATATACTTTATTAGGGATTTTTGCTTTATCTAAAATCTGGACAACTGGAGTATCTCTTGTTTCTTCAATTTTTGCCTCTTCCATTTTTGAAGTTAGAAAATTATAAAGAGATTCCTGAACTTTTAATTCTCTTAAAATTCTTGTCAATTCATCTTGTGAAGCAAGTAATTTTGCAAGAGAAGTTTCTATATCTTTTATTTCATTTTTTAACATTATAATTTTCGGATCTTTTTCATCTAAAATTTGTCTTTCTCTTTCGAGTTCAAGTTGTTTGTTTATCAGTTGTTCCATAAGTTTACCACCGGTCTGGGATATCTGTGAAAGGTCCTGGTCTACAACAAGTTTATTTGTATTCTGTATTTCTGAAAGTCGTTTTTCTAAATCCTCTATAAGTTCAGTTGTTTCTTTTAATCTTTTTTCAATAAATATTCTATTCTGTTTTGCAGTAGTAATTACCAAATCTTTTATTAAAAAATCAAGGTTTTCAGTATAAAAATTGGCTATTCCTGCTGCAATTTTTGGATCTCTATCAATAACATCTATTTGAATAACTTTATCTTTTGATAGAAAAATATTTGTCCTCTCTTCAAGTATTTCCAGTGCTTCATCATTATTTGATACATTATAATGTTTTTTAAGATTAAATTTTTCAATTATATCATCTTTCATCCTTCTACTATTAAGAATAGAGAAAAAGAGTTCTGTATTTGTTCTTATGAGAGAAAGGGGCTCTTTTGTGAATTTTGTTGCTTGTGAAGATGCAATACTTGTTTCTGATTCTGGTGGTTGTAAAATTGAAGATGTTGCTTTATAATATTTTGGCGAAATTAAGTATAATAAAATAGAAATATTTATCACTGCTATATATGTTAAAATTAAAAGTATTATATGTCTTTTTATTGCATTTCCTTTTAAAAATTCTTTTTTTACTTTTTCTTTATTCATTTTAATAAAATCCCTACGCCAACCGCTAATTGATAAAAAATTTGAACAATATCCTTAACAAATCTCAATTTTTCTCCTTTTGGTTCAAAGGGAATGATAATTGTGTCTCCACCTTCAATTCTATCTAAATTTTTATCACTTGAACCATCAACCCTTACAATAAAAATGCCTTTTCTATCAGCATCTTTTGTAAAGCCACCTGTTTTTCGAATGTAATCGTTAAGAGTTAAACCTGGGTCATATAATACATTTGATGGATTATTGACTTCACCAATTACAGATACATAAATTGGTTTTTTAGGTATATAAATAATATCTCTATTTTCAAGAAGGATATCATAAATAGAGTTTTCAAATTCTTCAAATTTATCCAATTTTACAATAATTCTTCCCTGTGGTTCAATCTCAGCTAGTTTTTCAAGTGCTATTAAAGTTCTTTCTATCACTTGTTTTTCTTCTAAATTTGTTGAAGTTTTTAATGCTTCTTTTAATACTTCACTCTTTTCTTTAACAAATTTCTCTATTTGTTTTTCCTTTTGTTTTTTAACTGTTTCTCTCAAAAAAACAATACCTTTTGGATAAGCAGAAGAAGTAAAACTCCCTGCTCTTTTTATGACATTACTTAATTTTTCTCCTGTCTCTATTACATATTCTCCAGGATATTTAACCTCTCCAATAACTGTAACTTTTTTTTCAGGTCTTTCTTTTGAATAGATCACTATTTTGTCTTGAGGCAGAAGTATTAAATTTTCTTCATTATCACCTGAAAATATTTTTTTCGGAGAAAAAGTAATAATTTTCCTATAACCATCTTCAATTCTTATAATTTCTGCTCTCTCTGTTTCTGCAAAAGGTAATAAATCATCTTCTCTCAATATATCACTTATTTTAATCCCTTCTTTCCATCCATAAATTCTCTGTGTTTTTACTGCCCCTGTTACTGAAACCTGATAAAATAATTGTGCACTTATTAAGGGAACCTTTATTATATCAAAATTCTTTAAAGATAAATTATTTAATTCATTTTCATCTATATCTATTAATATTTTCCCTTTTTCCTTTTCTATTCTTTCGATCTGAATATGAGAAGTATCTGAAACAGGTAAAAAACCTCCTGATAAATCAAGTAATTCTTTAAATTTCATACTTTTTAATTCATATATCGCTGGTCTCCTCACCCCTCCAACTATTCCAACAAGATTTTCTGATGGATGAACAAAAACGACATCTCCTGTCTGAAATTGGAAAATTTCAGGTTTTTCACCTTTAATTAATATTGGGTAAATATCAATAAATTTTCTTTCATTATTACTTTTAATTATTTCTATCTTTCTTAAACTACCATTTTTATTTGGTCCTCCTGCAATAGCAAGAATATCTATTATATTTAGAAGCGGTGGAATTTCATATGCACCTGGTTTTTTTACTTCTCCAAGTATATATATGTTAATCGTTTTAACCTTTCCTCCAGAAACTGAAACTTGAATGTTTTTATATTTTTTATAGAACTTATCTTCAATTATTTTTTTTGCTTCTCTAAATGATTTACCAGCAAGATAAATTTTGCCAATTCCAGGTATAAAAATACTTCCATCTATTTCAACTTCCTTTTGGTACTCTTGTTCAAAAAAGCCCCATACATTAATAATAATTATATCTCCAGCGCCTATAATATAATCATCACCTAATGGAAGCGGGTATGTTTTTAAAGAAGAAGTATAATTTTCAAAAAAGTCCTGTCCAAATATTTTTAATTCAGGATAAAATGAAAAGACATCACAATTTAAAATAAAAGATTGAAAGACAAACAACCCTATTATAAGATTTTTTAAAAATTTATTTCTTTTTTTCATTTTCCTCCATTTTTAAAAAATTTGAAATTATTTAAATTTATCATACACTGTTATAATTTTCAAGAATATCTGGTATAATAATGATTATAATATTAAAAAGACATCTTTTAAAATGGAAGAAATTAAGGATATAAAACTTGAAACGGAATCTGATTTAGATCTATTTGGTAATGTTGCAAAGATTAGGATAGTTGTTACATCTGATAAATTATATATTATCCCAGAAAAAGGTCTACAGGAAAAACTTTCATTTGATTTAAAAAGAATAGAAGATTTTAACATAAGACAAACTGTTGGCAGTGCTTTTTTTCAAATTAAAATAGATGGTTACTTTATAGATATATTTAGATTTACAAATTCTAATAGATATAAGTTTACTCGTTTTATTACACAAATTAAAAATTTAAAATCAGGCCAGCATTTTTCTAATCAAGAATTGAATAAACCACATCCATTTTTATGTCAAAAATGTGGTTTCCCTTTACAAACTGAAGAATCTCAATGTCCAAATTGTTTAAAACAGGGAGCAATATTAATAAGAGTTTTTTCACTCCTTTCAGAACATATTGGCTGGATCTTTATTATCTTTTTCCTAATGATTATTGGTGTTGGTTTAAGTTTAGTCCCTCCAAGAATTACAAAAATACTTGTTGATGAAGTTTTAACAACTAAAAAACATGTTGATTGGCTTCCTTATCTTGTAATTATACTTGTTGGTGCTGAATTTTTTCGTGCTCAAATAAATATGCTTGTTGGAACTATATCAACTTCTGTCGGAACACTTATTACAAATAATTTGAGGAAAAAATTGTTTAAAAAACTTGAGGAACTATCTTTGAATTATTATGATATAAATTCTGTTGGAACAATAATGACAAGATTTTCTTCTGATGTTGAAGCATTTCATGGTTTTGTCACTCAAGCAGGTCAAGGTTTTCTTCTAAATATATTTATGCTGATTGGGATAGGAATTATGCTTTTTTCAATAAACTGGTTACTTGCCCTATATGTTATGATACCAATACCCTTTGTCATAATTGGAACTCTTGTTTTCTGGCGTGGAGTATATCCAAAATATTTTAAAGTTTGGGACGATCAAGCAAAAATTTCAACTTTTTTAAATAATGTCCTTTCAGGAATAAAGACAGTAAAAGCATTTTCTCAAGAAGAAAAAGAATTTAAAAGATTTACATTTTATGCTGATAAATTAAAAGATTCAGTAAGAAATGTCAACATAAATATTTCTATTTTTAATCCATTGATGGCTTTTCTTTTTAGTTTAGGAGGATTGATTATCTGGTATGTTGGGGGGAAAAACGTGCTTGAAGGGAAATTAACTCTTGGTGAACTTATGGCATTTTTAAGTTATATAGGGATGTTTTATACTCCATTAACTCAATTAACACTTCTTTCTACTTGGTTCAGTAATTTCACTACAGCAAGTCATAGAATTTTTGAAGTTCTTGATACTGAACCGCAGGTAAAAGAACCTAAAAAAAGTATTAAACTTACTCGTATTAAAGGAAGTATAGAATTTAGGAATGTAACTTTTGGATATGACCCATATCAACCTGTTTTGAAAAATATAAGTTTTAAAATTGAGCCAGGAGAGGTTGTTGGAATTGTTGGGAAAAGTGGAAGTGGAAAGACGACTATTGTAAATTTATTATGTAAATTTTATGATATCCAAGAAGGGGAAATTTTAATAGATGGAAAAGATATAAGAGAAATCCCTTCCTACGAATTAAGGAAACAAATAGGGCTTGTGTTACAGGAACCATTTACCTTCAGGGGGACAATTGCAGAAAATATATCTTATGGAAAACCTGATGCAACATTTGAAGAAATTATACATTCTGCGAAAATTGCTAATGCCCATGAATTTATTATGAAACTCCCCAATGCTTATGATACATTACTTGGAGAAAGAGGAGCAGGACTTTCCGGAGGTGAAAAACAGAGAATAACTATTGCAAGAGCAGTTTTGTGCGATCCTCCTATTTTAATTCTTGATGAAGCAACCTCATCTGTTGACACAGAATCAGAGAAAAAAATACAGGAAGCATTATCTTTTCTCTGGAAAGGGAGAACAACTATAATTATTGCACATCGTCTATCAACTTTAAAAGAATCTGACAAAATTATTGTTTTAGATAGTGGAAAAATTGTAGAAATTGGTAATCACAATGAACTAATGGAAAGAAAAGGTATATATTATAATCTAATTGTTATGCAATCACAACTAACAAGCATTGAGGAAACTTTAATAAAATGAATAATACAAAAAAATATTTAACACCTAAAGATATAAAAATTTTGAAAGGAGAGTTTAACACAATTAATCTTTTTTTAATAAATGAAAAAATTCTTTACAAAAATATTTTTGTTGTGTCCTGTTTTCCAATTTCTAATCCATTTAACTTTCTTTCAATATTTTATCAAAAAGAATCAGGTGAAATGGAAGAAATAGGAATAATTAAAGAAATTTCAATTTTCCCGGAAGAAGAAAGAAAGTTAATTATGGAAACACTAAAAAAACATTACTTCTATTATGAAGTAACAAAAATTATTGATATCAAATGGAAATTTGGATTTCTTTTATTTAAAGTTGAAACAGATAAAGGAGAAAAACAGTTTTATTTAAGATGGGAGAGAAGTAGAGCAATTGATATAGGGAATGGTGGTAAATTATTAATAGACATTTTTGAAGATAGATATGTTATACCTAATGTTCAAAAACTCTCACCAATAGAAAAAAATATATTTACAAAATTTATTTACTGGTAACTAAAATTTATAAGGAGGATTTATGAGAACTGTTGCTGTTTCTATGGCTTATGAATATAGAAAAATTAAGAAAATAGAAGATAACTTAACTTATATTGAAAATATTTTTAATGAGATAAGAAATATAAATCCAGATTTTGTTGTTTTACCAGAAATTTTTGCATATACAGGGATTGAATTTAAAAAAAAAGAAATCAATAAATATATTAAAGTAAAATATTTTCTTAAAAATATTTCTAAAAAAACAAATTGCTGGGTTTGTGGTTCAAGTTATGATGTGATTGAGGGGAAAATTTATAATAGATGTTTTTTTGTAAATAGAAAAGGTGAGATAGTTGGAAAATATGATAAAATTCATCCTACTGAAATAGAACTTAAGAAAGGTATTTATCCTGGAAGAAAAGACCAATTACCTATAGAAACTGAATTTGGTAGAATAGGTACTTTTATATGTTTTGATGCTAATTGGCATTATGATTTGAAATATCAGGTTGACAACGGTGCAAAATTACTTGTTTTTTCTTCAGCATATCCTGCTGGGAAAATATTAAATGCTATATCTCTTTTATATCAAGTTTATATAGTTGCAGGGATATGGTCTTTAACATCTGGGATAATAGATAATACAGGCAGGTGGTTAGTAAAAACAAATAGATTTTCACACTGGGTATGGGCAGATATAAATTTAGAAAGAACTATTTTCCACTGGGATTTTCAAGGAGATAAACTAAAAAAAATAATTGAAAGATATAAAGACAGATTAAAAATAGAGACATTTGGAGATGAAGCAATTTTTACTATAGAAGTTATTGACAGAAAATTATCAATAAATAAGATAATAAAAGAATTCAATCTTATAACTTATAGAGATTACCTTAAAAGAGCAGAATTGGCACAAGACAGAAAAAGATAAAATTTAAATTTTATAAATTAAAATGATAAAACTACTTGCAATAGACCTTGATGGGACTTTACTTGATAACCAAGGTAAAATTAATAAAGAAGATAAAATTGCATTAAAATTATTTTCTAAAAAAGGAGGAATTGTTGTTCTTGCATCTGGAAGAATGACAGATTGTGTTTCTGTATATTCAAAAATTCTTGAAATTGATACTCCTCTAATTGTTTATAATGGAGCGATGGTCAGATTAACCGAAAAAGAAAAAAGAAAAATAATTTACCACAATCCAGTTCCATTAAAATACTCAAAATTTATAATTGATTATTGTTTTGAAAATAATTTTTTACTAAATTTTTATTACCAAGATATACTATATGCTACAAATAATCCAAAGTTAAAAGAATATGCTGAAATTTACTCAAAACAAACAGGTGCAAAATATTTATTTATTGAAAATTTAAAAATTATGGAAAATAAAAAACCAACAAAGTTAATTTTAATTACAGATGTTGAAAATAAAGATATAAAAAGAACAAGAGATTATCAATATAAATATTTTAAAAAACTTTTTGGTAAAAATTTAAACATCGTAAAAACAAATCCAGAATATCTTGAATTTATGAATAAAGGAGTGAATAAAGGGACTGCATTAAAAGTTCTTGCTGATTATTATAAAATTAAAAGAGAGGAAATAGTTGCTTTTGGTGACGGAGAAAATGATTTAGAGATGCTTTTATATGCTGGAATTTCTGTTGTTCCAAAAAATGCAAAAGAAAAAGTTAAAAAATTTGCAAAAATTGTATCTGATTACTCAAACAATCAGGCATACATTTCAAAATTTTTAAACGGTTTTTTATCAAACTAATTTGGTTTAACTGTTAAATATTTTTTTCAAAGAACGAATAGCTTGTTTTATTCTATTCTCATTTTCAACAAGCGCAAATCTTACATATCCTTCTCCATATTTTCCAAAACCAACCCCTGGAGAAACTGCTATGTTAGCATTTTCAAGAAGATATAAGGAAAATTTCATTGAACCGAGTTTCTTAAATTTTTCAGGAATCTCTGCCCATATATACATTGTTGCTTTTGGTTTTTCTACATTCCAACCAATTTTGTTCAATCCCTCAACTAATACATCTCTTCTTCTTTTGTATGTTTCTCTAACATCTTCTATATATTTTTCATCAATCCTTAAGGCACATATTGCTGCAACTTGTATTGGGGTAAAAATTCCATAGTCATAATAACTTTTCAATTTTGCAAGTGCTCTTATTATATATTTATTCCCAACAGCAAAACCAACTCTCCATCCAGCCATATTATATGTTTTAGATAAAGAATAAAATTCAATTCCAATACTTTTTGCTCCATCTACTTCAAGAAAACTGTGTGGTTTGCATTCATCAGAAAAGTATATTTCCGAATAAGCAATATCATGTATAACAATAAGGTCGTTTTTCTTCGCATATCTTACAACTTCTTTAAAAAAATCAAGATTAACAATCTGAGTTGTTGGATTGTTAGGATAACTTAAAATCATTGCTTTTGGTTTTGGGAATCTATCGTAAATTGGTTGTGAAAGGTCAGGTATAAAATTATTTTCCTTTGTAAGTGGCATATCATATATAGTCGCTCCTGAAATAATCGCACTATAAAGATGGCTTGGATATGTTGGATTTGGAACAAGAACAACATCTCCCTTATCAAAAATTGCAAGAGCAAGATGACTTATTCCTTCTTTTGAACCAATACAAACAATTGCCTCCTCTTCGGGATCAAGTTTAACTCCAAATCTTTTTATATACCAATTTACTATTTCTTTTCTTAAATTGAAAATCCCTTTTGAAACACTATATCTATGAACTTTTGGGTCTTTCAAAACTTCTTTTAGTTTTTCAATAACAGGTGTTGGTGGTGGTTTATCAGGATTTCCCATACCAAAATCAACAATATCTTTGCCTTCTCTTCTTAACTGTAATTTTCTTGAATTGATCTCTTGAAACATATAGATAGGTAAATTTTTTATCCTTTCCGATTCAATATCTCTAATTTTCATTTTTCTCTTCAAAAATTTTTATTATCTTCTTTACATTATTTAAATTTAATTCGTTTACAATTATATCAGCAATTTTTATTTTTTCAAAAGGTTGTGTTGTTGGAATACCAATACAAAAAATTCCACTTGATTTCGCTGATAGAATACCTGTTTCTGAATCTTCAAAAGCAATTATATTTTCCACAGGAATTTTTAAATTCCTAATAACTTCAATATATATATCAGGGAATGGTTTCGGTCTTTTTACATCATTTCTTGTTACAATTGAGTCAAAAAAATTATAAATATTTGATAATTCAAGGACTTTTAAAATAAATTTTTTATCTGAATTTGATGCGATCGCAATTTTATATCTTTTTTTTAGAAATTCTAAAACTTCTCTTATCTTATCTGAAACTTTTATATTTTCTTTTTCAACAATTTTAATTAATTCCATATTTTTTTCGAAAACTAATTTTTCAAGATTAAGGGCTTTTTCAATTTTCCCTTTCTCTGTCAATTTTTTTAAAAATGTTTTGTCTTCAACCCCAATCCCCTCCTTAAAATCATCTTTATTTAATTTAATATTATAATCTTTAAAAACTTTTTCCCATGCGATTACATGTAATTTTTCAGTGTCAAAAAGAACTCCATCTCCATCAAAAATTATTCCCTTTAATCTCATTTGATTTTTAATATTATCTCTTCAATATCTTTTAAATCTCTTTGACTTGCTATGCTTTCAGCAATTTTAAGTAAAATACCTAATGATATTAAATTTACAATTAGTGAAGAACCCCCAACACTAAAAAAAGGAAGCGTTGTCCCTTTTGGTGGAATAATAGAAAGGACAACACCTGCATGTAATAAAAATTGAAAGCCAAATGAAATACTTATTCCAGAAACCAAAATTTTATCAAAAAGTTCATCACATAATTTAGAAACTTCAAGACCACAAAAAACTATTATTCCAAAGAAAAGTAAAACTATAAAAGAACCGACAAATCCCGTTTCTTCTCCAACAACTGCATAAACAAAATCCTTATGAATTTCTGGAACGAATTTTAGTTTTCCTGTTCCTGCTCCAAGACCTTTCCCAAAAAGCCCTCCTGAACTAAAAGATATTATTGCCTGATTAGTTTGATAATTTTTCCCAAGAATATCTGAATCCTGGTTAAAATGGCTTATAATTCTTTCTATTCTATAGGGGAAAAGTAGAATAAATACAATACATAAAACTATAAATGTTCCAAAAATTCCTAATATATATTTTAATTTAAGTCCGCATAAAAAAAGTATTCCTAAAAAAGTAATAGAAATAATCAAAAAGGTTCCGTAGTCCTTCTGAAATTGTAAAATAGTTATAATCAAAAAGTAAATAATTAAAGGACTTGTAAGAACTTTTAAATTGTTGATTTGAAAAAATCTTTTTTTAAAGTAAGTTGCAAGATAAATAATAAAAGACAGTTTAATAAATTCAGAAGGTTGAAATGAAAAAGGTCCAATTTTTATCCACCTCAGTCCTTTTTGAAAAATCGGTATAGGTAAAAACACTAAAGATACAATTAAAATTATAAACCCATATTTTTCCAATTTCTTTGTATCTGAGTTCTGTATTAAATAAAGTAAAATTAGTCCAATGATAAGATAAATTATATGTTTTTCAAAATACATTGTTGAATCATTTTTCTCCAATCCATAGAAAAAACTTGAACTTAAAACAAATAAAGTTCCAAGAAAAATAAGTAAAAAAGTTGAAACAAATATACTAATGTAAAGATAGTACCTCTTTTTTGAAAACATCTCCTCTCTCCTTGTAATTTTTAAACATATCAAAAGAAGAACATCCAGGGGAAAAAAGAACATAATCACCTTTTTTTCCAATTTTTTTTGATAGAATTACTGCTTCTTTTAGATTTTCAACATATTCTATAGGTATTTTTAATGATTTAAGTTCTTTTTTAATCCTTTCTTTTGCTTCTCCAAAAAGTATTATAAATTTAACTTTATTTTTCAAATATTTTGTTAATTGATAATATGGAAATCCTTTATCTTTTCCACCAAGTATTAGAATTATATTGTTTTTTCCATCTAAACTTAAAATAGAATTTTTGACAGAAAGAGGATTTGTTGATTTAGAGTCATTTATAAAGGTAATACCATCAATTTCTGTAATCTTTTCCATTCTATGGGGAAGTCCTTCAAAATTTTCAATTGCAATTTTTATTATTTCAGGTTCAACCCCTGATAAAAAAGAAATTAAAGAACAGGCCATTATATTTGCAATATTTCCTTTACCTGAAATTTTTAAATTCTTCGTTTCAAGAATTTTCAAATTTTTATTGTTGAATTTTAAATATATACTTCCATTTTCGTAATAAATACCTTTAAAAATCTTTGAAAAACTGAAAAATGTTTTTTTGCTTTTTATTTCTTTCATAATTTTTTTTGTATAATAATCATCAAAATTTAGGACACTATAATCTTCGTTTGTTTGATTTATGAAAATCCTTTTTTTCGCTTTTATGTATTGTTCCATATTTGAATATCTGTCAAAGTGGTCATAATCAATATTTAAAAGACAAGATATATATGGCCTAAAATTAATTATTTTTTCTAATTGAAAACTACTAACTTCTATAATAACCCATGTTTTTTCATCTATATTTTTTATTTCTCCAATGAAAGTATTTCCTATATTACCACATACAACAGATGAATAATTTGCTTTTTTAAAAACTTCTCCAACAAGAGTAGTAGTTGTAGTTTTTCCATTTGTTCCTGTTATAGCAATTATTTTTTTACTTTTTGAAAAATTGTAAGCAAGCTCTATTTCACTTATAATAGGAATATTTCTTTCCTTTAAACAATTAATAAAGTCATACCTTTCATCCACTCCAGGACTTATAACAATAAATTCAACATCTTTAAAAAACTCTGGTGAATGTTTTCCAATTTCAATTTCTGCTCCTTTTTCTCTTAAAATAACGCTTTTTTCTTCTATTTCTTGATTAATATTAATATCACTCACATAGACCTTTGCTCCATTTTCAAGAAGAAAGACACCTGTATCAAATCCACTTATTCCAAGACCTATAATTCCTATTTTTTTCCCTTTAATTTCTATCATCTTATCTTTAGAGTTATAATTGTGAATAATGCAAGTATAATACCAACTATCCAAAATCTTATAACAATTTTTGATTCTGGAATTCCTTTAAGTTGAAAATGATGGTGAATAGGAGTCATAAGAAAAATTCTTTTACCTCTACTTTTAAATGAAATAACCTGAATTATAACAGAAAAGGCCTCAATTAGAAATATACCTCCAACAAATATTAGAGAAAGTTCTTGTTTAACAATTATTGCAA
>JAMWCA010000098.1 GCA_023819545.1 Candidatus Omnitrophota bacterium | reverse complement strand
CAGATATGTGGGGAAAAACAAATATTGAAAATCTTTTTGCATGTGGAGAATGTGCGTCTGTTGGTGTTCATGGAGCCAATCGTCTTGCAAGCAATTCTCTTTTGGAGTGTCTTGTTTTTGGTAAAAGAGTTGCACTTAAAATAAAGGAAGAGAATTTTAGCATTATTTACTCAGACATAAAGTATAATTTCCCCAAAAAAGCAGATGTTTTAATAGATAAGGAAGATTTGAAAAGGTCAATAAGGAGTTTAATGTGGAGAAATGTTGGAATAGAAAGAGATGAAGAGATGTTAAAATACGCACTTGAAAAACTGAAAGAATGGCAAAAATATGCTTTTTTAAAAGAATTTAATGATAGAAGTGGATTTGAAAGTTTAAATATGTTAATTGTTGCAAGTTTAATAACAGAATCTGCACTTATTAGAAAGGAATCGAGAGGAGTCCACTATAGAAAAGATTACCCGCAGGTAGATGATAAAAATTGGAGAAAACATATAATTGTAAGTAAAAAAGGGATTGAGGTGAAATGAAAGAGAGAGTGAGGGATAAAAAGCAACCTGTATCAGAAAGAATTAAAAATTTCAATGAAGTTTCATTTGGTTATGATGAAAAGCAGGCAATTGAAGAAGCAAGTAGGTGTCTTCAGTGTAAAAATGCACCATGTATTAAAGGATGTCCTGTTGAAATTGATATCCCACGATTTATAAAAGAAATTAAACAAGGCAATTTTCAAAAAGCACTTGAAATTATATATGAAAAGAATTTATTACCTGCAATTTGTGGAAGAGTTTGTCCTCAAGAAACACAATGTGAGCAATTATGTACACTTGGCAAAAAATTTGAACCAGTTGCAATAGGAAAACTTGAAAGATTTGCTGCTGATTATTCAAAAGTTGGTTTATCTTGTCAGATAAATCAAATACCTGAATTAAAAGATAAAAAAGTTGCAGTTATTGGTTCAGGTCCAGCAGGATTAACATGTGCAAGTGAACTTGCAAGGTGTGGAATTAAAGTTACAATTTTTGAAGCACTTCATCAACCTGGAGGTGTTTTAGTATATGGAATTCCAGAATTTCGTCTACCTAAAAAAATTGTAGAACAAGAAATTAACCAACTTTTAAATCTTGGAGTAGAAATAAAAAAAAATGTAATTATTGGGAAAACATTGACAATAGAGGAATTGTTTGAAATGGGATATAAAGCAATTTTTATTGGCACAGGTGCAGGGCTCCCTAATTTTCTTGGAATACCTGGTGAAAATCTTTTAAGAGTTTATTCAGCAAATGAATTTTTAACAAGAGTAAATTTAATGAAAGGATATTTATTTCCTGAATATGATACACCAGTTTCTATTGGAGAGAAAGTTGCTGTTATTGGAGGTGGAAATGTAGCAATGGATTCAGCAAGAAGTGCTTTACGGCTTGGAGCAAAAGAAGTAGTTGTTTTATATAGAAGAACTGAAAATGAAATGCCAGCAAGAAAAGAAGAATATGAAAATGCTAAAGAAGAGGGTATAAAATTTGTTTTTCTTGTCCAGCCACTTGAAATAATAGGAGATGAAAATGGTTTTGTAAAAGGTGTAAAAGTGATACATAATGAACTTGGAGAACCTGACGAAAGCGGAAGAAGAAAACCAGTTCCAATACCTGGGAGTGAAGAAATTTTAACTTTTGATACAGTCATTGTTGCTATAGGTCAGTCACCAAGTCCTTTAATTACTCAAACATATCCACTATTAAAAACAGGTAAACATGGAAATATAATTGTAAATCCAGAGACCTGTGAGACAAATATTAAAGGTATTTATGCAGGAGGAGATATAGCCACAGGAGCAGCAACTGTAATAAGTGCAATGGGAATGGGTAAAAAAGCAGCCAGATCAATCATTTCATTCTTAAAAGCCCAATAAATCAATTTTCTATCTAAAATGAGATTTTGACTTTTACTTACCCTTGAGTTAATATAAGAAATAAAAGATAATTTTATTATGGAGAAAGGATTTGATTTAACATTTATAGTAAACCAACCCGGGCAAACGCTCAAAGATAGATTTAACCAAATTATAAAAGATTGTAAATTCTTTGATTGTCTTGTTGCCTATTTTTATATAACTGGATTTTACTTAATTTATGACTCACTTAAGAATGCTGAAAGAATAAGAATCCTTATTGGTCTTGGCACAACTCCCGAAACTTTTAATTTAATAAAAACTGCACAAAATCAAGCTCAAAAACCTTCTCATTATGAAACAGAACAAATTATTGAGAAAAATATAGAAGAAGAGATGGCAGAGTCAGAGGATAAAGAGGAAATTGAAGATGGAATTCAAAAGTTTATTGAATGGATAGAAGAAGGCAAATTAAAAATAAGAGCTTATCCCTCCCATAATATTCATGCAAAGTTATATATCTTTACTTTTAAAGAAGAAGACAGGGATGTTGGAAGAGTTATTACTGGCTCAAGTAATTTTACTAAATCTGGTTTGGAAGATAATCTTGAATTTAATGTTGAGCTAAAAAATCGTTATGATTATGAATTTGCAAAACAGAAATTTGAAGAGTTGTGGGGATCCTCGGTAGATGTATCTGAAAAATTTGTGCGAACAATAAAACAAAGAACATGGTTAAATCAAGATATTACTCCATACGAACTTTATCTTAAATTTTTGTATGAGTATTTTAAAGATGAATTGAGCAGAACCGACAAAATTTTTACAAAATATTTACCTGAAAACTTTAAGGAATTAGAATATCAAAAACAGGCGGTTTTGAATGCAAAAAAAATCCTTGAAGAATATGGAGGAGTTTTTATTTCTGATGTAGTAGGTCTTGGTAAAACTTATGTTGCAACAATGCTTGCAGGACAACTTGATGGTAGGACTCTTGTCATAGCACCTCCTGCACTTCTTAATAAAAACAATCCAGGTTCCTGGCCAAATGTTTTTTCTGATTTTCATATTCCTGCTGATTATGAATCTATAGGTGAACTTGATGATGCAATAAGGCGAACTGAAGGAAGAGAGTATAGAAATATTATTATTGATGAAGCCCATCGTTTTAGAACAGAAACAACAATTAGTTACGAACAAATTGCTCAAATCTGTCGCGGGAAAAGGGTAATTTTAGTTTCTGCAACTCCATACAATAATTCTCCAAAAGATATTCTGGCGCAGATAAAACTCTTTCAAAATGTTAAAAAAAGCACCATTCCTGGTTTGCCTGATTTAGAAGATTTTTTTGGAAAACTTGAGGGAAATCTGAAAACAGTTAACCGTCAGAAAGATTATAATAGGTTTCTTGAAATAACAAAAAACAATGCAAAAGAGATAAGAGAGAAGGTTCTCAAATACTTGATGGTTAGAAGGACAAGAACTGAAATAGAAAAATACTTTGCTGAAGATTTAAAGAAAAATAATGTCAAATTCCCAGAGGTGGAAGACCCTAAACCTTTTTATTATCAACTCAATGAACAGGAAGATAGAATTTTTATGGAAACAGTAAGATTAATCACAAAGGAATTTACATATTCACGCTATATGCCCCTTGTTTACCTAAAGAAAGGGATTTCGCCTTTGGAAGAGCAGTCCCAAAGAAATATGGCAGGTTTTATGAAGGTTTTGCTTGTAAAGCGATTGGAGAGCAGTTTTTATGCCTTCCGTAAGAGTATAGACCGTTTTATAAATTCCTACAATATGTTTATCAAGACATATAAAGATGGCTATGTCTATGTGAGTAAAAAATACATAAACAAAATCTTTGAACTTTTAGAACAAGGAGATGATGAAGCAATCCAGGAATTGATTGAGGAAGGTAGGGCAGAAAAATATGAAGCAAAAGAGTTTTGTGAAGAATTTATAACTGACCTTGAAAATGACCTTAAGATACTCAAAAAAATTAAATCAATGTGGGAAGACATAAAAAGAGACCCAAAAATTGAGACCTTACTGAAGAATTTAAAAGAGCACAATATCTTAAAGGATAAGAAAATAATAATCTTTACAGAGTCAAAGGAGACCGCAGAATATTTAACTGATAAAATAAATTCTGAATTCGGTAAAGAAATAGCTCTCCTATTTCATGGTGGTTCTCCAGAAATTGTTCGGGACAAGGTTATAGATAATTTTGATGCTCGGGCAAGGTTAAAAAAAGATGATTACAGAATCCTTGTTTCAACTGAAGTTCTTTCAGAAGGTGTCAACCTCCACAGGTCAAACATTGTTATAAACTATGATATTCCATGGAATCCAACAAAACTAATGCAAAGAGTAGGAAGGGTAAATCGTATAGATACGCCATTTGATAAAATCTATACATTCAATTTTTTCCCAACAAGTCAGGCAGATTCGGAAATAGAACTAACAAATATTGCTCGTTCCAAGATAGAAGCTTTTTTAACACTTCTTGGTGGTGATTCAGCAATTCTTACTGAAGGTGAACCAGTTTCTTCTCATGAACTATTTGACAAATTGATTTCAAAGAAAACTATAACCCAGGAAGAGGAAGGAGAAAGCGAACTGAAGTATTTAAGGATTATTGAAGAGATTAGAGATAAAAATCCAGAACTCTTTGAGAGGATAAAACGCCTTCCCCAAAAGGCTCGTTCTGCAAAAAAAGTAACACAGGCATTCCTGCCTGTAGTAACACAGGCATTCCTGCCTGTGGAAGTAACACAGGCATTCCTGCCTGTAGTAACACAGGCATTCCTGCCTGTGAAAACACAAACAAAAATATCTGAACTACAAAATTCCCTTCTTACCTTTTTCCGAAAGGGGAAATTAATGAAATTCTTTATATCCCATGCAAATGAAACTAAAGAGATTGGTTTCCTTGAAGCAGCTAAAATTTTTGAAAGTAAGGTTGAAGAAAAAAGAAAAGGGATTCCACTAAAAAACTACTATGAACTTCTTGATAAAAATAAGACAGCATTCTTTAATGCAACAATTGAAGAGATTATAGAAATCCGTAGGCGTGGTGGTAGAAATAGTGAAACCGAACTTCTAAAAATATTAAAAATAGTGCAAAAAAACAGCAAACAACTGACTGAACAGCAGGAGGAGTATCTTAAAAAAGTTATCAATCGGCTTGAAGAAGGTGCTTTACCAAAGAAGACAGTTCAAAAAACTTTAAGGGAGATTAAAAAACTTAATA
>JAMWCA010000097.1 GCA_023819545.1 Candidatus Omnitrophota bacterium | reverse complement strand
AGTTGAACTTGAAACAAAAATATTATCTCCAGAAGGAAAAGAATTGATTGTAGAAACTACAAAGAAAGAAATTTATAAAGAAGGGTTTTTTGAACAGGAAATTTTTATTGAAAAACCTTTATTATGGTCATTAGAAAATCCTAATTTATATAAAGCATGTTCAAGTTTAAAAGTTGACCGAAATCTTGTTGATTATTATGAGACAATTTTTGGTATAAGAGAAATCCTCTTTGATTCAGAAAAAGGATTTTTTTTAAATGGTAAACCAGTTAAATTTAAAGGTGTTTGTTTACATCATGACCTTGGACCGCTCGGAGCTGCAGTAAATAAAGCAGCAATAAAAAGACAACTTACAATACTTAAAGAAATGGGAGTAAATGCAATAAGAACAAGTCATAATCCTCCTGCACCTGAACTTCTTGACCTTTGTGATGAAATGGGATTTCTTGTAATTGATGAAGCGTTTGATGAATGGAAAATTCCAAAATGTGAAAATGGGTATAATAAACTTTTTGACCAATGGGCTGAAAAAGATTTAAGAGCAATGATAAGAAGAGATAGAAATCATCCATCTGTAATTATGTGGAGTATAGGAAATGAAATACCTGAACAGAATGACCCTCTAAATGGACCTAAACTTGCAGAATTTTTACATAATATTTGTAAACAAGAAGATCCAACAAGACCTACAACAACAGCATTAAATTGGGGTGAAATTGCTATTGAAAATCGTTTTGCACAAGTTGTTGATGTTCCTGGATGGAATTATCAACCACATTTATACGGTAAATTTCATCAACTTGTTCCGAAAAAACCAATGTATGCAAGTGAAACTGCTTCATGTATTAGCACAAGGGGAGAATATTATTTTCCAGTTGAAGAGGAAATGGATTTAAAAAGATCTACTTTACAAGTAAATAGTTTTGATTTATCACATCCCTGTTGGGCTACAATTCCAGATGTTGAATTTAGAGCACAAGATGAGCATCCTTTTATTATGGGGGAGTTTGTTTGGACTGGCTTTGATTATCTTGGTGAACCAACTCCTTATAATGAAGAATGGCCAAGTAGAAGTTCATATTTTGGAATTGTTGATTTATGCGGTATACCAAAAGATAGATTTTATCTTTATCAAAGTAGGTGGACAAATAAAGGGACTTTGCATATAGTTCCACATTGGACACTTCCTGGATATGAAGGGAAACAAATAACTGTTCAGGTATATAGTAGTTGGGACACAGTAGAAATTTTTGTAAATGGGATTTCTTATGGGAAAAAAACAAAACACATAAGAGGACTTATTAATAGATATAGGTTGGTTTGGAATGGAGTAGTATATGAACCAGGAGAAATTAAGGCAATTGCTTATGGAAAAAATGGAGATATTGAAAAAGAAGTTATTGTAAAAACAGCAGGAAAACCAGTTAGAATTAAACTTGTTCCAGATAGAAAAAAAATTAAAGGAGATGGAGAAGATATGGCTTTTGTTTATGTTGAAGTTATAGATCAAGATGGTAATTTATGCCCCAATGCGGATAATTTAATTTACTTTGATATAAAAGGTCCTGGACAGATAGTTGCTGTAGACAATGGAAATCCTATATCAACTGAACCTTTCTGTGCAAATTATAGGAAAGTTTTTCATGGGAAGTGCGTTGTATATATAAGGTCATTGTTGAATAAAATAGGCGAAATAAAATTATCTGCTCAATCAGAAGGACTTATAGAAGATGAAATTGTAATCATAGCAGAAAAATGAGATGTTTTTAAACCAAACAATATCAACGATTTCCCGCTGTCACCTCGTAGGTGTTTGGAGGGAAGATGGAGAAGGATTTTGAAGTTTTAGTTATTGGTGCAGGAGTAGTTGGACTTTCAATTGCTTATGAATTATCAAAGAAATATTTAGTTGGTTTAATTGAGAAAAATAAAAAATATGGACTTGAAACAAGTTCAAGAAATAGTGAAGTTATTCATTCAGGTATTCATTATCCAACTGGTTCATTAAAGGCAAAATTGTGTGTCCAAGGGAATGAACTACTTTATGAATTTTTAAAAGAGAACAATATTCTTCATAAAAAAACAGGAAAATTAACAGTTGCAGTTGAACAAAAAGAAGTAGAAGAAATAGAAAGATTATATAAGCAGGGGATTGAAAATAGAGTTCCTGATATTAAAATAATTGAGAAGAATGAAATAAAAAAATTAGCATCTGAAATAGAAGGGATTTGTGCTTTATATACTGGCTCAACTGGAATTTTAAATGTTCATTATTTAATGGATTGTCTTTATGAAAAATTTATAAATAATGGTGGAATTGCAGGTTTTGATGAAAAAGTTATAAATATTGAAAAGAAAAATGGACTTTACCTTATAGAAACAGAAAAAGATAAATATTATTCGGAAGTGGTTATAAATTCAGCAGGTCTTTACGCAGAAGAAATTTCAAATAAACTTGGTTTTAAATATGATATATATTGGGCGAAAGGTGATTATTTTACAATTTCAAAAAAAGTTGATATTCCTTTACTTATTTATCCAGTGCCTGTGAAAGAAGGACTTGGTATACATTTAACACCAAGATTTGATGGATTTTTAAGAGCAGGCCCTGATGTTGAATATGTCCAGAAAGTTTATCCACCATATCCTAATCAAAAAGAAAATTCAATATTTAAAGTTGATGAAAAAAAGAAAGAGTTTTTTTATAAACAGATTAGAAAATTTTTACCTAATATAGAAATTGAAGATCTCATTCCTGAAAGTTATGGCATAAGACCAAAATTGCAGAAAAAAGGAGAAAGTTTTAAAGATTTTGTTATAAAGGAAGAAATTTCTGGCTTTATAAATTTAATAGGTATTGATTCTCCTGGTTTAACTTGTTGTCTTTCAATTGCTAAATATGTAAAAAATCTTATCTCTTGAAAAGAACAGAAAACCCAGATATGATTAAAATAATTGAAAATGATTTTCTTAATTTATTCTTTGGAGTTTTTATTCCAATTTTAGCACCAATTTGAGCACCTATAACTGAAGTTATAGAAAGTAATAGACCAATCTTTAAATTGACAAGATTTCTAATTATGTATGCTATACTTCCTGAAATAGAGTTGAAAAGTATTACTATAAGTGCAGTTCCAATTGCATAATGTATAGGGATTTTGAGAAATATATATAGTAAAGGAATAATTAAAACAGCGCCACCAACTCCACAAACACTTGATATAAAACCAGAAAAAAAACCAATCAAAATTCCAGCTAATTTATTATATGAATTTGATTCTGGATTTTCATTTTTATCATTTTCAGAAGCAAAAAACATTCTTATCCCAAGTGTAGTAGTAAGAAAAATGAATATATATTTAACTGATTCATCGTCTAATTTACTCGTTAGAAAAGCACCTAACTGCGAACCAATAATTCCAGAAGGAACAATAAAAAATATAAGGTTTGTCTTAATTTTTTTATTTTTAAAGTAAGTTATAATTGCAGAAATTGATGAAAAAATAATAACAAAAAGAGAAGTTCCAATTGATATTTTCATTCTACTATTAACTGGAAAAAGATAACCAAAAAAATGGTATATCATAGGAACCATTAAAGAACCGCCACCCATTCCGAATAATCCACAGATAAACCCAGCAAAAAATCCAGTTATAAGACCAATTAATGTTAAAGACATTTTATTTTGCCTTTTTCAGATCTGGAACAAGAGGGAGCCCTTTTTCCTGTTTTTCTTTAATCTCAGAAACTGTCTTTTCAATTAAAATGTATCTTTCCGGAGAAGATGGATGGGTTGCAAGGAAAACATCTTTAGTTGAACCAGGATATTCAGCAGCAATTCTTCTCCAGAAATTAGGGGCATCAGAAACATCATATCCACTTATTGCTGAAATATAAGTTCCAAGATAATCTGCTTCTTTTTCAAATTCTTTAGAAAAAACAAGACCTGCTATGTCTCCAAAAATACCTTGAGTGCTAACACCGGTAGCAATAGTTATAGCAATATCAACAATTGTTCCTAAAACCCTATTTCCAAGTGTTTTTTGAACATGGTCTAAAACAGCATGAGCAATTTCATGTGAAAGAACAAATGCAAGTTCTTTATCAGATTGAATAAATCTTAATAGGCCAGGTGTCACATAAATTTTCTGCCCATCTGTAAAAGCATTTATTGTATCTCCAATTCTCGGATCTGAATATAAAATAAAAGGGAAAGGACATATTTTTGTAGTTTGAACATTAAATTTTAAAATTTCTCCATTTCTATCAACTACAACTTCAACTTTTTCTTTATTTACATCTAATTCCTGTAAAATTTTTGTTAAGTTTTCTAAACTTGTTATTTTCTTCTTGTCTATTTCAATAATCTTATCATTTATTTTTAAACCTGCGTTGTAAGCACCAAAATCAGGATGAAGATAAAGAATTGTCGGCATTTCTTCAACTCTATATTTTTCCCTTATAATTGGTAAAAACTCTTTCCTATATTCCTTTTCACTATGAAGCAACATCCCAAGAGTAAGAATTGGTTTTTTAGAATAAAAGTTTACCGAACCTTTCAATAAAGGAAGTCCAACTCTATATAACCTTATCCGCCTTTCAATATATGTATTTATTGCAATTTCCAGTTGTTTTTCTCTTTCCGCTTCTATTTCTTCTTTAGATAATTGTGGTTGTTTTAATACAGGTGTGCATCCAGAAAATATAAATAGAACAGAAATAATCAAAATAAATCTTTTCATTTTTCCCTCCACAAAATTTATATTAAATTAAAAAATATCATAATGTCAAATCTTTGGTAAAAATAAAAGAAATTAAGTTAGTATAATTTAAAAGGAAGGAAATTTCTGTAAACACCTGAAAAATACTCCTTTGACACCTACGAGGTGTCAGAGGGAAATTGTTGAGGGACAAGGGATTAGAAATGGGAGTGTTTAAATTTCTCTTTTTGTGATAATGTAAAATCTTGAAAATTTGACAAAAATAGAGAAAATGTGTAAATAATTGTAAAAAAGGTTTTTAAATGGCGTGGAAAGCAAATCCTGAACTTGTTAAAAAGTTGAGGGAGAATGATGTTTTTGGTGCAATTTATGATGAGGAACTTGTTCCAGAGTATTCTCTTCCAGACCCACTTTTATGCCTTGATGGGACTAAAGTTACAGATGTTA
>JAMWCA010000096.1 GCA_023819545.1 Candidatus Omnitrophota bacterium | reverse complement strand
CCTTTTCTTGTCCCTGTAAATACTTCAACTGGTTCTGGCTCTCCATAAGTTTCAATATGTGCTTTTTTCAACAATCTCATCGTTTCAATATTAATTTTCCCAACGTCAAGAGCAAGTTTAATAAATCTCTCTGTATCAAAATTTACATTTGTTAAAGTTGAGTATAATGTTTCAAATAAAAATTTTCCAAGATTTTCATCTCTATATCCAAGTTCATTTGCATGATAAAGATAAGCACTTATACCCTTTATACCAAAAATTAAATTATCCTGCAATCTTGATAATGTTGGACTTTTACCACATACTCCATAATTTATACAACTTTTTCCTTGACTTGTTTGACTACATTGATAACAAAACATTCTTAAATCATTCATTTTATCCTCCTCCTTTTGTCATTTTTATTATAATTTTAGTAATATTTTAATATAAAAAAATTTTTTGTCAAGTTTAAAAAATTTTAACTGAGCAAAATTTTAAAACCGACTAAAATTAAAATAATACCTGAAAAAAGTTCAAGTTTATCTCCGAAAAATTTTTTTATTTTATTACCTAAATAGAAACCTATTAAACAAATTGAAAATGTGGTAAAACCAATGATTAAAGCGGGTGTTAAAACCTTTACTTTCAAAAGCGAAAATGTAAGACCTACTGCATAAGCATCAATACTTGTTGCAATAGAAAGAAAAAATAAGGTAAATATTCTTTCAAAATTTATTGTTTTTTCAATTTTTTTTGATTCATAAATAATTTTTATACCGATTATAAATAATATCAAAAAAGCAACTATATGGTCAAAATTTGAGATATATTTCAAAAATCTTATTCCAGAAAGCCAACCCAAAATTGGCATGAAAAATTGAAAAAAACCAAAAAGGAAAGATATTTTAAAACTATTCAATATTTTCCTTTTAGCAATTAATGAACCAGAAATAACAGAAATAGAAAAAGCATCCATTGAAAGAGAGACACCTATAAAAAAATTTACTATAGTATTCATATGTGATAAAATATTTTAATTTAAAAATTAAAGAAATAAAAATGATTTTTTTATTATCTTTTCTCTATTTATATGGGTTGGTCAATGGTAGCAAATGATTCCGCTAATTGTGTTGGTGCTGATATTGGTTCTGGTGTTATGAAAATCAGAGTAAGATTAACTCCTTTGGTGACAATTGCTGCAGAAATTGGTTCTTTTTTAAACATCCATCTTTATACTCATTTTGGAATACCTGTTTCAACCTCTCATTCAACAGTTGTCCCAATCTGGGGAATAGGAATTTATCAAGGAATAAAAGCAATTAATCTAAAAGTTGAAAAAGAAATTATTTTAACATGGGCTACAATTCCATTAATTGCAGGTATAATATCTTATGTAATGATAAAAATTTTTTGTATTTTCTTATAAGAAAAATGGATAAAACAAAAAATATTTTATTGTCGATTGAAAAAAAAGAGGAAAGAGAAATCTTGAATGATGAATTAAAGCATGTTGAAATATCATTAAAATGTGATGAAAAAATTGATAAATATGGATGGTCATCTTACTTTTTCAATTATTACTTTAAAAGCAGTGGAAAAACTTAAAGATGCAATTGATTCTTTAATTAAAAATAATATTCATAAACTACTTGACGACTGTGCCAATATTGAAATACTTGAAAGAGTAAGAATTCTTGGGATAAATTCAAAATGAACGAATTTAATCTTGAGACATACAAAAAGAGAATTTTTAAGACAATCTCAAAATATAAATTGGTAGAGCCAAAAGATAAAATTTTTATTGGTCTTTCTGGCGGAAAAGATAGTGGTTGTGCATTATTTTTTATCTCTCAGTATTTAAAAACATATAAAGTTGATGCTGAAATTTTTGCTTTCCATATAAAATTAGGTGATTTTATTCCTGAAAAAGTAATAGAAACAGTAAAAAAACAGACAGAAATTTGTGAAATAGAATTGAAAATATATGATATCAAAAATTATGGAATTGATTATGAAAAAATATCCAAATTAACAAGACCCTTATGCAGTAGTTGTGGGACAATAAAAAGATATCTAATGAATAAAATATCAAGGGAGGAAGGAGCAACTAAATTGTGCACAGGACATCACGGAGATGATTTTATTGTTTTTTTTATGAAAAATATTATTGGTAAAAATATTGACTGGATTACAAAATTTACTCCCTATCTTGAAGGGAAAGGAAAACAATTAACAAGAATAAGACCTCTATTTTTCGGTAGTGGAGAAGAAAATAAAAACTTTTTGAACTCAATTGGTTTTCCTTATATAAGTGAAGATATATGTCCACATTCATTGTTAAAACAAAAATTTGATAAAAGAAGGGAAAAATGGTATAGAGTTATCAACCAAATATCAGAATGGCAACCAAATTTTAAAATTTATTTTTTGGAAGGAATTATTGAAATTGCAAAAAATTTAAAAGAGCAAAAGGAGCCATTTGAATGTGAAGTTTGTGGAGAACCAACAAATAAGAGGATATGCGGTTTTTGTAAATTAATCAAAACTCAAAAAGATGCACAATAATTTATCAATTTTTATTTGTCTTATCGCTGGTATTTCTTCATTTTTTAGTCCTTGTATATTACCGTTAATACCAATTTACTTTTCTTATATAACTGGTTATTCATTTGAAGAACTTTTCAAAAAAGATGGTATTACTTATTTTGAAATTTTAATTCCAACGCTCTTTTTTATTTTTGGTTTCACAATAATTTTTACTCTTTTAGGTGCTTCTTCAACATTTATTGGCAATTTAATTGTAAAGAAAAAGGAGATTTTAAGATATATAGGAGGAGGGCTAATTATTTTTTTTGGTTTGCATATAATAGGTGTTATAAAAATAAAAAAATTATATTTTGAAAAAAAAATAAATTTAAAGAAAAAATTGAGTGGTTATCTTGGTTCATTTATTTTAGGGATTGGACTTGCAGCAGGATGGAGCCCTTGTATTGGACCTATTCTATCTTCTATTTTAATACTCTCTTCAATGGAAGATACAGTCAGAAAAGGGATTTTATTACTTTTTTTCTATTCAATTGGATTAGGAATCCCTTTTATTTTAATCTCAATTTTTATCAAAAGGACTCTCTTTTTTTTGAATAAGATTAAAAAACATTACAGAAAAATTGAAATAATTATCGGTCTTTTACTTATTTTATTTGGATTTCTACTAATTCTAAATAAAATTTATATAATCATACCTTAGTTATAAAATATTTCTTTAAGACAGCAATTTCTGGCAATTTCCCAACAAGCGGTTTTGCATATTCAATAAATTTTTCTGTAACCCAGTTTGCATTTTCATTTATAAACTCATCTGGCATACACCTTGTTTCTTTCGCCACATTTTCAAGCGGAACAAGTTCATAATATACCTTATATTTCTTACCTTTTTCTCTTTTTATTGCGACTGAACCACTTTCATATTTTCCAGTTGCATATTTTACAGCAAGTTCACCAACTTTATATGCTTCTTTTGCATCCACTTCCGAATATACCCCAGGAAAAGACCTTTGCAAATAACCAAAAGTATCAGCCCTTACTCTATCAACTTTCAATTCTCTTTTTACAATATCTGCAAGTAAATCACCAAGAGAACCACTACCACTTAATTGAACATTACCATGAGAATCAACTTCTTTCGTAAATTTTGCTGCTATTGGTTCACCTTTTTCATCTGTAATACCTTCTGAAACAGCAATTAAACATCTTTTATATTTTTTATAAATTTCTTCTACATCTTTTAAAAATTTATCAACTATAAAAGGTCTCTCTGGAAAATATATTAAATGAGGGGCATCATCTTCATAAATTTTTGCTAATGAACTTGCAGCAGTTAAAAATCCAGCGTGTCTTCCCATAATAACATCTATTTTTATACCTGGAAGGGATTTATTATCAAGATTATCACCAATAATAGCCATTGCAACAAATTTTGCAGCAGAACCATATCCAGGAGTATGATCATTTTCCTTTAGGTCATTATCTATTGTTTTTGGGATATGGAAACATTTAAATTCATAACCGACTTTTTTTGCGTTTTCATTTAAAATATAAGTAGTTTCTGCTGAATCATTTCCACCTATATAAAAAAAGTACCTTATATTGTATTTCTGCATATTCTTAAAAATCTCTTCACATTCTTGTTCTGTAGGTTTTTTTCTCACACTTCCCAAAGCAGCACAAGGTGTTTGAGCAACTTTTTTTAAATCAGAAATCTTTTCTTTTTTTAAGTCAACCAAATTTCCATCAAGAATTCCTTTAATTCCAAATAATGATCCATAAATATTTTCTATTTCTTCATGTTTTCTACCTTCAATTATAGCACCTACTAAACTTTGATTTATTACAACTGTTGGACCACCACTTTGAGCAATTAACATATTGCCTTTTATCTTACTCATAAAAACCTCCTTTTTTCAGATTTTAAATGATTATACATCAAATTTTTAAAAATTGAAAGATTTTTTAAAAAATAGTAAAATTTTTTTATGGAAGGGAAAAGATTAATATTATTGGCTGAAATTCTATTATTTTCTGTTTTTGTAACTGTTTTAATCTTAACTTCTGCTTATTTTGAACCATTAACCCCTCTAAAAGTTATTGTAAAAAAAATTATTCCTTCACTTGTAATAACATTATTTTTTCTTGTGTTATGTTTTAAAATAATTGAATATTACCATGCTCAAATTTTATATCAAAAAAAACTCATGGAAGATTTAAATAATTCATTGTTTAAGTTAAGTTCTGAACTAAAAATAGAAAAAATACTTTATAATTGTTTAGAAATTTTGATTGATTTTTATAAAGGAAATATTGGAATGTTGATTATATTAAATGATAGATTAAAAAATTATATTTCTTCTGATATTATAACGATAAATTTGAATCCAACAATTGAATCAAACAAAGTAGAAAATTACATCTATGCCTCTCTTTCTCCAGATAAAATTACATCTAAGGATGAACAGAAAGTTAAAGAATTGATAAAAAAATATGATTTTAATAAATGTTTTGGAATTATTACTCTTCCTGTCTATAGTGAAGAAGAAACAAAAGCAATTGCAGTAATAGGAATAAATAAAAAAAACAAAAGGGAATTTATAAAAGATTTTGATTCAAGCAGGTCAATAATTGAAGTTTTTTTAAAACATTTAAGTTTAGAAATTGAAAATTCGATTCTTCACGAAGATATAAATATTGCATCAATAACAGACCC
>JAMWCA010000095.1 GCA_023819545.1 Candidatus Omnitrophota bacterium | reverse complement strand
ATAAGAGATAGAGAAAGAGAACTCAAAAATAAAATTGATTATTTAAAAGAAAATCTTATGAATTTAATTTCAGATGAAAAAAAGACATTAAGGAAAGAAAATATTGCTGAAGTTGTTTCTCAATGGACTGGGATTCCAGTTTCTCAACTTTGTAAAGAAGAAAGAGAAAAATTACTTGAAATGGAAAATTACTTACATAAAATTGTCGTGGGTCAGGACGAAGCAATTGAAAAGATAAGTAAGTCAGTAAGAAGGTCAAGGGCAGGTTTAAAAGATACAAGAAAACCCATTGGTAGTTTCCTTTTTCTTGGCCCAACTGGTGTTGGGAAAACACTTCTTGCAAGAGCATTGGCTGAATTTTTATTTGGGGATGAAGAAGCATTGATACAAATTGATATGTCTGAATATATGGAAAAATTTTCTATAAGTCGTTTAATAGGTGCACCGCCTGGATATATTGGATATGAAGAAGGTGGACAATTAACTGAAAAAGTGAGAAGGAGACCTTATTCAGTTATACTTTTTGATGAGATTGAAAAAGCACATCCTGATGTATTTAATCTACTCCTTCAAATACTTGAGGATGGACGGTTAACTGATAGTTTTGGAAGAAGTGTAAGTTTTAAAAATACTGTTATAATTATGACTTCAAATATAGGAACAGAGATACTTAAAAATAAATCTATCATCGGATTTTTAACTCCAGAGGAAGAAAAATCATTTGAAAATTCAAAAAACGAAATAATGGAAAAAGTGAAAAAAACATTTAGGCCAGAATTTTTAAACCGTCTTGATGATATTATAATATTTCATCCATTAACACAGACCCATCTTTTAAAGATTGTTGAAATTGAAGTTGAAAAAGTGAGAGAAAGATTGAAAGAGTTAAAGGTTGGTCTGATTATAACAGATCAAGCAAAGAAATTTTTAGTAGAAAAAGGAACAAATCCTGAATTTGGTGCAAGACCTTTAAAAAGGGCTATTTCAAGATATATAGAAGACCCTTTATCAGAAGAGATTTTAAAAGGTAATTTTATTGAAGGAGATGACATTATTGTGGATATAAAAGATGATTTTCTTGTTTTTAAAAAAAGGGAAGGAGAAACTGTTGAAAAGAAGGAAAATCCTGTTAGTATTTCTCATCCTTAATTTTTACATCTTTCCAGCTCCTATATTAAAAGTTACTATAACAGGTAATAGAAATGTTTCAGAAGATAAAATACTTACTATTATTAAAACAAAGGAAGGGACAGAGTTTGATGAAAAGATTTTAAGGGATGATATTATTAATCTTTTTAAAACAGGATATTTTAAAGATGTAAGATATACGATAGAGAAAAAGGAAGAGGGAATAGAACTGATTATTCAGGTTAAAGAAAATCCTGTTATTGAAAAAATTATTTTTCAAGGCAATAGAGCATTAAAAACAAAAAAATTGAAAGATATTTTTGCCTTAAAGGAAGGGGAAATTCTTAATCAGGAAAAAGTTTTTGATGGGATTAAAAAAATAAAAGAAAATTACTATAAATTGGGATATTACGCATGTGAAATTGATTATCTAATTGAAGGTGAAGAAAGTTGTATTCTGATAATAAACATAACTGAAATGGGAAAAAAATATGTAAGTGAAATTTTATTTGACGGTAATAAAACATTCTCTGAAAAAGAATTAAAAGGTTTAATGAGAATAAAAGAAAGGAATATGCCTTTTAGAAGGGGAACCTATAAAGAAGAAGTTTTAGAGCAGGACATAAAAAAGATTAAAGATTTTTACAATGAAAATGGATTTATTGAAGTAAAAGTAGAAAAAAAAGTTGAATACACTGAAAAAGGTATTATTATAAGTGTTTTTATAGATGAAGGTAAAAGATATTTTACAGGTGAGATAGAATTTACAGGTGACTTAATTTTTGAACAAGAAATTTTGGAAAAACAAGTTTTGCTTAAAAAAGGAGATGTTTTTAATGTTAAAAAAAACCAGGAAACAATCAAAAATATTTATAAACTTTATGCAGGTAATGGATATATAAGATGTAATATTGATTTTATACCTGAAATTAGAGAAAATTCAATAAATATAACTTACTCAATTAATCCGGGAGATATTTATTATACAGAAGAGGTTAAAATAAAAGGAAACCGGATTACAAAAGATAAAGTAATAAGAAGAGAAGTTAAACTTGAACCAGGAGATAAAATAACTGAAGATAAAATTAGAAAAAGTTTTAATAATTTGAGAGACACCAATTATTTTGAAAATATCAATATATATCCTGAGTTTTTAGAAGATGGGAAAGCCAATATTGTTGTTGATGTTAAGGAAAGAGAAAAAACAGGATATTTTTTAATTGGTGGAGGGTATAGTAGTAGTGAAAAGTTTGTTGGGATGGTAAGCATTCAAAAGACCAACTTTGATATTACAAATCCTCCAAGTTTTACCGGTGGTGGACAAAATATCCTTTTAACATTTGAAATCGGCACAATTGCAAAAAATTATAGATTCAGTTTTACAGAACCATATTTTTTAGATAGACCTATATATTTAGGACCAGACATTTATAGATTAGAAAGAAATTGGTATGATTGGGACACAACTTCTACAGGTTTTGATTTAAGGATAGGAAGAAGATGGGAAAATTTCAATCTTGGATTTAAATTATTAAGTGAAAAGGTTATACTCTCAAATGTAGAAATCCCTTCTATAAAAGTGCAGGAAGGAGAAAGAAGGAAAAATAGTATCACGACATATTTTACCTATTCTAATCTTGATAGTGAATTGTTTCCTACAAAGGGAGATAAAGCGATATTTTCTGTAGAATATGCTGGACTTGGAGGGGACCTTAATTTTGTAAAGCCGACAATTGAAAATAATTTCTATTATCCATTTAAAAATTTTATCTTTCATAGTAGAACAATTTTTGGATATATAAATAAAAATCTTGATGAAATCCCAATTTATGAAAGATTTTTTGGAGGGGGAATTGGAACAGTGAGAGGTTATGGAGAAAGAAGTTTAGGACCAAAAGAAAATGGATATTGCCTTGGTGGAAAATTTTTATTTGCACAAAATTTTGAAATAATGTATCCTTTATATAAGGAACTTTTATATGGAATTGGATTTTTTGATATAGGTAATATATATGAAGATTGGAGTTTAAGTGATTTAAAAAAAGGGATAGGAGCAGGGATAAGATTAAATATTCCATTTTTAGGTGCACCTTTAGAAATATATTATGGATATGCTCTTACCCCTGAATCAGGAGAACCAAAAGGTAGAATACATATAGGGATAAGTTTTGGATTTTAAAAAGAAAGGAGGAAAATAAAGTGAGAAAATTTTTGAGTTTTTTAAGTTTCATGTGTATTGGTTTATTAGCACAAAGTGGTAAGATCGGGTATATTGATATTAAGAAAGTTTTTGATAATTATGACGAAGCAAAAAAGATAGAGGCAAATTTTAAAAAAGAAGTTGATGATGCTCAAAAAGATCTTGATAAAATGGAGGGAGAGATAAAGAAAATGCAGGAAGATTACGAAAAAAAGAAAAATATGATGAAACCAGAAGAACAAACGAAAAAAGAGAATGAATTAAAAGGGAAAATACAGGAATTATCAAAAAAATATTTAGAAACAAAACAGAGATTGGATGAAAGAGGAAAAGCTCTTGAAAATCAGATTTTTGAAAACATAAAAAAAGCAATAAGTCAATATGCAAAAAAGAATGGATATTCTATAATAGTTGATTCAAGAATGATTCTTTATGGAGAAAATGCAGTGGATTTAACTGATGAAATCATTAAACTTCTAAACGAAAAATGAGGATGAAAGTTAAAGAAGTTGCGAAATTAATTGATGGGAAAGTTATAGGGGATGAAAATGTAGTTATTACAGGTGTCTCTGGAATTAAAGAAGCAAAACCTGGAGATTTAACTTTTATAGCAAATAAGAAATATAAAAATTTACTTTATACAACAAAGGCATCTGCTATAATAGTTGGTCCTGATATAAACAATTCTGTAAATGCAACCTTAATACAAGTAGATAATCCATCAATTGCTTTTGCTAAAATCATGTCCTTTGTAGGTCCTGAACCAATTGTTTTTCAACCAGGTATACATCCAACCGCAATAATAGGGAAGAATGTTTCACTTGGTAAGGATGTATCAATTCAACCTTATGTTGTAATAGAAGATTATGTAAAAATTGGAGATAAAACTGTAATTGGTGCAGGTGTATATATAGGTCATTATACAGAGATTGGTAATGAATGTTTAATTTATCCAAAAGTTGTTATAAGAGAGAGAATTAAAATAGGAAATAGGGTTATTATTCATCCTGGTACAGTTATAGGTGGAGATGGTTTTGGTTTTGCTACTGTAAAGGGAGTTCACCATAAAATCCCACAGATAGGAACTGTTGAAATTGGTGATGATGTGGAAATTGGTTCAAATGTTACGATTGATAGAGCAAGATTTGATAAGACATATATAGGAAATGGAGTAAAAATTGATAATCTTGTTCAGATTGCTCATAATGTATATATTGGAGATAATTCAATTATTGTTGCTCAAGTTGGTATTTCCGGTAGTACTGTAATAGGAAAGAATGTAGTAATAGCTGGACAGGCAGGAATAATAGGTCATATAACAGTTGGAGATAATTCTATTATAGGTGGTAAAGCAGGAGTTACAAAAAATGTTCCTCCAAATACTCATGTTACAGGTTTTCCAGCAAGAGAAAAATGGGAAGATATGAGATTTCAGGCATATATAAGGAAACTCCCTGAATTGATTGAAAAAATTAAGCAACTTGAAGAGAAAATAGAAAAAATAGAAGAAAAGAAGGATGGATAAGAAATTGCAAAAAACTGTTGAGAAAGAGGTAAGTATTGAAGGTATTGGACTTCATACTGGAGAAAAGAGCAGGGTTGTTCTGAAACCTGCTCCCCCCAATACAGGTATTATATTTATAAAAAAAGATTCGGAAAATTCAGAACCAATAAAAGTTGATATAGAAAATCTTCTTGATACAAATAAATTTCCGAGAAGGACTTCTATTGGTAATGAAAAAACTCAAATTCATACAATAGAACATCTACTTTCTGCGATTTATGCTATGGAAATTGATAATGTCTTTGTAGAAATTTATGGAACTGAATGTCCTGGTCTTGATGGTAGTTCTTATGAATTTGTTGAATTGATAAAAATGGCAGGTATAAGGGAATATCCAGAAGAGAAAGAGGTCTTTTACCTGAAAGAACCAATTTATATTTCTGCAAATAACTCACATATAATTGCTCTACCAGATA
>JAMWCA010000094.1 GCA_023819545.1 Candidatus Omnitrophota bacterium | reverse complement strand
GCAACTTCCGACCCTTTGAATGTTGTTATGCTTGATGATTTAAAAAGAATAACCGGTTATAGAATAAAATGTGCTATTGCATTAGGGAAAGACATACAAGAAGCAATAAAAAGGGTTTATTATGGCGAAGAAATTGATTTCTCAAATATTTTATCAAATATTGAAGATAAGGGAATTGAAGCCAAAAAAACAAGAGAAGAAACAGAAGAAATTGAAGTTTTATCTGTGGAGGAACTCTTAAATAAAATAAGTAATACAAAAGATATAGAAGTTGTTAAAGAGGAAACATTAGATATAGGTGAAATAGCAAAAGAAGCAGAACAGGCACCTCTTGTAAAACTTGTAGATTCTATTCTTTTAGATTCATATAAAAAGAGAGCCAGTGACATACATTTTGAACCATATGAAAATGGAATTAGGTTAAGATATAGAATTGATGGAGTTTTACATGAAGAGATGAATCTTCCAAAGAAAATTCAAGGGGCATTAACGGTTCGTTTAAAAATAATATCAGGAATGGATATAACGGAAAGGAGGGTTCCGCAAGATGGGAGGTTCAAAATTAAATTAGAGGGAAAAGAAATTGATTATCGTGTAAATTCTATACCCGTAATACATGGAGAAAAGATTGTTTTAAGAATTCTTGATAAAAAGAGTATTTCAATTGGGCTTGAAAACTTGGGATTTCTGCCAGATTCTCTTAAAAAGATACAAGATGCGATAGCAAAACCCTATGGAATGATATTAGTTACAGGTCCAACAGGAAGTGGAAAATCAACAACTCTCTATTCTATACTTAACAAACTTAATACACCTGACAAAAATATTATGACAATTGAAGACCCTGTGGAATATCAAGTTGAAGGGATTACTCAAATGGCGGTTAAACCAGAAATTGGGTTAACATTTGCATCAGGACTCCGTTCACTTTTAAGACAAAGCCCTGATATAATTCTTGTTGGAGAAATAAGAGATTTTGAAACAGCAGATATTGCAGTTAAAGCAGCTTTAACAGGGCAACTTGTTCTTTCAACTCTTCACACAAATGATGCTGCAAGTGCAATAACACGACTTATTGATATGGGCGTTGAACCATTTCTTGTTGCATCATCTGTCATACTTATCTCTGCTCAGCGTCTTATAAGAAAGATATGCCCATATTGTAAAGAGAAAGTAGAAATTCCTCAAGAAGTACTTGAAAAATTTAAAATTAAAAAAGACAACAACATATTTTATCATGGGGTTGGGTGTGAAAAATGTAAATATACGGGATATTTCGGAAGAATAGCGATTGCTGAAGTTTTAGTTGTTGACGAGGAAATAAAACAACTTACAATTGAAAAAGTAAATGCAGATGAAATTAAAAAAGTTGCTATTGCAAAAGGAATGCGGACACTATGGGATGAGGGGATTGAAAATATGAAAATGGGACTAACAACTCTTGAAGAAGTTTTAAGAATAACAAAAGAAGATTAAAAAAGGGGGAAAATGGTTTTTAAATATACTGTAAAAACTTTTTCAGGAGAAACACTTACAAACTATATTGAATCAGATAATTTAGAACAAGCAAGAAAAACGCTTCAAGAAAAAAATTTTGTTATTATATCAATTTCAGAAGTAAAAGAAAAAAGGAAGTTAAAAGCAATATCTTTACCAATCAAGGGTAAGGTTAAATTAGATGACCTTGTTGTTTTCAGTAGACAACTTGCTACAATGGTTGATGCAGGTTTACCTATAATTCAAGCTCTTGATGCACTTTATTCTCAAACTGAGAATAAAGTTTTAAAAGATGTAATTGAAAAAATTAAAAATGATGTTAATGCAGGTCAACCATTATCAGAAGCACTTTCAAGACATCCTGCAATTTTTTCGCGCTTATTTGTAGATATGGTAAAAGCAGGAGAAGCAAGTGGTGCACTTGACGATATTCTTGATAGACTTTCTTCATATCTTGAATCATTAACAAAACTTCAAAAAAAGATAAAATCAGCACTTTTTTATCCATTAGCAGTTTTAGGTATGGCTTTTATTATAACTACATTTCTACTTATCAAAGTTGTTCCATCATTTCAATCCATTTTTGAAGGTCTTGGTGGAAAACTTCCAGCACCAACACAATTTTTAATAAATTTAAGTAATATGTTTAAGCGTTATTTCTTAGTTGTAATAGTGGCAATTGGATTCTTATTAAGTGCTATTAGATTCTATCTAAGGACAGAAAGAGGGAAAACTCAATTTGATACACTATTATTAAAGTTACCTGTATTTGGTAAACTTATTAAAAAAATTGTTGTATCAAGATTTACGAGAACTTTATCAACATTAATAAAAAGTGGTATATCAATACTTCAAGCATTGGAAATTGTAGGAAAAACAAGTGGAAATAAAGTTATAGAAAAAACGATTGACAATGTTAAACAAAATATAAAAGAAGGACAATCAATAGCAGAACCTTTGGCACAAACTAAAATTTTCCCTCCGATGGTTACAAAAATGATAAGTATAGGAGAACAGACTGGTTCTCTGGAAGAAATGTTGACAAAGATATCAGATTTCTATGATGCGGAAGTAGAGGCTGCAGTAAGTGGTTTGACAAGTTTAATTGAACCGATTATTATGATTTTTCTTGGAGTTATTATTGGTGGAATTGCGATATGTTTGTTGTTACCAATATTTAAGGTGACAGAAATGCTTCATTAAAATGTTTCTAATTTCCTCTTTACAAAACTAAAACTCCAAGGTATAATTTTTACGAAAGGGAAATTTTTATTATGCAAAAAACTAAAGAAAGAGGGTTAACTTTAACAGAAATATTAGTTTCAATTGGGGTGTTAACAATTGCTTTTTCTTCATTTATAGGAGTTTTACGTTCATCTAAAAGTAGAATGAAAATGGCTAATCAAATATATTCTGTTTTAAAATTAGGTCAAGAGAAAATTGAAGAATTAAAAAATACTGCATACGCAGAACTTGATGATGGGACATATTCAGATACTGTTTTTGTTCCACATCTTACTAACAATCAAATTGTTATTAGGACTTGGACTATAACAACGATTGATGATAATTTTATTCCTGGTGAGAATAATTATAAACGGATAACACTGGAGGTTAGATGGAACGAAGGACAGAGAACATTTATAAGGCAAATAGTAACACAAATACCTCCTCCATGAAAATAAATTATGGCTTAACACTTGTTGAAATGATGATTTCTCTTACAATAAGTGCAACTATTGGAGTGATTATTGTTTCAATTTTTCTCTCATCAAATTCTTTCTATGAAATGGAAAAATCTTTTGCAAAAATTCAAGCGCAGGTAACAAATGCTTTAACATTGATTGAAAAATCTTTATATAAGGGTAGTAACTTTATCATTTATGACAGTGCAATATATAATTCAGGAAACAATAATATTACTTACGGGAACCCTACTTTAACGGATGGAACAGCAATAAAGATAATAGATAATAAAGGTACTCCTAATAATAGAAATGATGATGAAACAATATGGTTTTTCAAAGAAGGCAGTAATCTTTTTTATTGGTCTTCACAATATGGACTAAAATTATTAGGGACATCTTTTAATACTGTCTTTTTTAGTCAATTATCCAACCTGGTGAAAGTTAATTTAAGTGTTAATTGTCCAACTGTAGGAATCTTAGAATATAGAACAAGTGTAATACCAAGAAATATTGAAATGTGAAAAGGAGTAAAAAATGAAAAAGGGATTTTCTCTAATACTATCATTGATAACTTTTGCTATAATTGAAATAATTACAGTTTCTATATTTGGTATAGTTGAAAATGAAGCAAGAATGACTATAAGAAAAGCAGACAGTACCATTCTTTTTTATGCAGCAGAAGCAGGTATTGAACAAGCAAAATGTTATGTAAAAGAAATTCCTGGATGGCTTGAAAATGGGGGAACAAACCCAAGTATAGTTAACAGCCAATTTGGAAGTGCAACTGTAACTGTAACTGTTTCTGATAATTCAGATTCTGATGGTTTCTATACAATTACTTCAAGAGCAACATGGCAAAACTCTCCCCTTACTCGGTCAATAAGTATTAAAGCAAAACCACCTGTTCTTTCATCAATGAGCCAATTTATGTTTTTTATAGATGCAGCACACTTAACTATAGGGACAGGGGCAGAAGTGTGGGGAAAAGTTCATTCAAATAGAAATATAAATATTTTTGGTGGAGGAGCAATTTTCCATGATGAAGTTACTGCTCATAATAAAATTATCTTTTATCAAGGAGCTAACCCTTCAAATACAATATTTGAAAAAGGATACCAAGAAGATGTGCCTCAAATACCTATGCCTGAAATAACAGCTTTAGATGAATTAAGACAATATGCAATTCAAGATAATTTTTATTTTCAAAATCCAATTTCTATTGAACTTCTTCCTACTGGACAAGTTAAAATAAATAATTCTGCACCATTACCTCTCCCACAAAATGGAGTAATATTCTGTGAACGAGATATAAATATAAAAGGAACACTTAATGGACTTCTAACAGTTGTATCAATGAGAACAATAAATATTATTGGAAATCTTACATATTCAGATCCTAATTTACCTCCTCCTGATGGAGGAGATTTATTAGGACTTATTGCAAATAACCACATATATATTCCACAAAGTGCTCCATATAATCTTGAAATTAATGCTGCTTTGTTTGCTAGACAAGGGAAAGCATATTGTTTCTTAGGAGATAGAAGAGAAACATTAATCATAAAAGGTTCTCTTGCAACAAGTCAATTGAGTTATTTTTCAAGCACATCAGGTCATGGTTATTCAATTAGAAAATACTATTTTGACGAAAGATTCAGGACATATGCACCACCACATTTTGTTCGTTTTGAAACATATTATTTCAAAGATTGGAAAGATATGGGGGAACAATGAACAAAAAGATTATATTAATTAGTTATATTTTATTTATTTTAATAGTCGTTGTTATTACAATGAAAATGAAAAATCAAAATTTTAAAAAAACTGTTCCTTCTCAAAAAACAGAAACCACGGAAGAAAAATATGAAGAAGAGAAGGAAGAAATAAAAATGCCTTTGCAATATAATCCAATTGTTCCAGAAAGAACAGATATACCCACATATGAAGAAGAAAGAGAAAGAGAAGAAAAAAGGGAAAATATAGGTATACCTGTAGGGAAATTTGACAGTTTAGAGTTCTATGGTAAAATAAAAATATGAAAATCGGATTAGATATTGGAAGTCACAGCATAAAAATAGTTTGTTTAAAAAATGGGATACTTGAAAATTATTCAATAATAAATCTTGATTTAGAGAAAGAATTAGAAGATCGTATTTCAGAGGGATTAAAGCAACTCGTTGGGAGTTTTAAAT
>JAMWCA010000093.1 GCA_023819545.1 Candidatus Omnitrophota bacterium | reverse complement strand
AATTAATGAAGCTGGTCTACCCGAGATAAATGAAGAAAAATGTGTAGGGTGTGGAAAATGTGCCCAAATATGTCCTAAAAAAATTATTAAAATGCTACCCTATGATAAAAAAGTTTATATTGCCTGTTCTTCATTTGAAAAAGGAGCGATAGTTTTTAAAATATGTAATTCAGGTTGTATTGGATGTGGAAAATGTATGAGAGCTTGTCCTCAAAATGCAATAAAAATAGAAAACAACCTTGCTATTATTGATTATGAAAAATGTGATAGTTGTGGAAAATGTGTTGAAGAATGCCCAAGAAAGATTATATTCTCATCAAAAGTTTCAATATTAGCATAAATGGAAAGGAATTTTAAAATTATAGTTTCATTTCTTGGGAAAAATTATAATGGATGGCAAAAACAAAAAAATAAAAAAACTGTTCAGGAAATAATTGAAAATACCTTAAAGGAAGTTTTTAAAAAAGATATTAAACTAATTGGATGTGGTAGAACAGATAGTAAAGTAAATGGGATAAACTATGTGGCAAATTTTAAATTGGAAACAAAATTATCCCCTCTAAATATAAAAAACGCTTTAAATTCTAAATTACCAACCGACATTTATATAAAGAATGTTGAAGAAGTTGATTTAAATTTTCATAGTAGATACTCTGCCAAAAGGAAAGTATATAGATATATTATTGCTTTGAACAAAACTCCCTTTTTAAATGATTTTGCATATTATATTAAGGAAAAAATTAATATTAAAAAGATGGAGGAAGCAACTAAATTTCTAATTGGGAAACACGATTTTAAATCTTTTCAATCATCAGGAAGTAATGTTAAAAATACTATAAGGGAAATTTTTAATATTGAAATTAAAAAGGAAAAATTTTTTATAGATAATGATGTGAATATATTAATTATTGATATTGAAGGAAGTGGTTTTTTATATAAAATGGTGAGAAATTTAATTGGCGCTCTTTTATATGTTGGGAAAGAGAAAATCCAACCTGAAAAAATAAAAGAAATTATTGAAAAAAAAGATAGAAAGTTTGCACCACCACCTGTTCCTGCAAATGGTTTATTTTTTAAAAATGCAAAATACTAATTTTTTTGAATCTTTTATAGAGAATTTATTTAATGGAAAATTTCTAAAAAATTTCTTTTTATCTCAATATACCAGTTTTAGATGCGGTGGTAAAGTCAAGTATTTGATTTTTCCTGAGACAATTGATGAGGTAAAAAAAATTATTGAAATTTCAAAAAAATATAAAAAAGATTTTATATTTCTCGGAAAAGGAACAAATGTCCTTGTAAGCGATAATGGATTTGATGGAATAGTAATTTCAAGTTTAAAAATGAAAAAGAAAACTATAGAGGAAAATAAAATAGTTTGCGAGTGTGGATTAGAAATTTCTGAAATTTTAAATATTTGTATTAAAAACTTTTTAACAGGACTTGAATTTTTATCTGGAATTCCTGGAACAATAGGAGGAGCAATAAAAAATAATGCGGGATTAAAAACAAAATGGATATCAGAAAAAATCACTTATGTTGAATATCTTGATGTTGAAAATTTAGAGATAATAAAAAAAGAAAGGAAAGATATATATTTTGATTATAGAAGAAGTGGATTCAAAAATGAATTTATTTGGAAAGTTGAGTTTTTGCTTGAAATGGAAAAGCAGGAAGTTATAAAAAAAAGAATAAGAGAATATATGAAAGAAAGAATAAAAAAACAACCCATTGGATATAGTGCAGGTTGTATTTTCAAAAATCCATATCCTTATTATGCTGGTGAATTAATAGAAAAATGCGGTCTTAAAGGATATAAAATAGGTGATTGTCATATTTCAGAAAAACATGCAAATTTTATAATAAATAATGGAAAAGCTAAATCAAAAGATATATATAGTTTGATTGAAGTTATAAGAGAAAAAGTAAAGGAAAAATTTAATATAGATTTAGAATTAGAAATAAATCTAATAGGAGATTTTCAATGAAAATAGCGATTTTGTATGGTGGGGAAAGCCCAGAAAGAAATGTTTCATTGAAATCTGGTAGATGCGTATACTTTGCATTAAAAAATAAACATAAAGTTAAATTATTTGATCCAGCAAAAAAAAATTTCATAAATAATTTTCTAAAATTTAAACCAGATTTTGTATTTATTGCTCTTCATGGAGGAATAGGAGAAAATGGTAGTATTCAGGGATTCCTTGAAACACTGAAGATACCTTATTCAGGTTCAGGAGTTTTATCCTCTGCTTTATGCCTCAATAAAATTATGTGCAAAGAGATACTAATTTTTAATAGAATTCCAACTCCACCATTTATTGTTTTAGAAAAAAATAAAGAAAGAAAGATTCCTTTTAAATTTCCGGTTGTTGTGAAACCTGCAAATTTAGGTTCAACAATTGGAGTAAAAGTAGTTAATTCAAATGAAGAACTTGAAGTAGCAATAAATGATGCATTTTCATTAGACAACGAGGTTTTTATTGAGAAATATATAAAAGGGAAAGAAGTAACTGTAGGAATAATTGGAAATGAAAAAATTGAAATTCTCCCTATAATTGAAATCAGGACAAAAAAAGGTTTTTATGATTATAAAGCAAAATATACAAAAGGAGAAAGTTTCCATATAATTCCACCAGATTTACCAGAAAAAATTATTAAAAAAATAGAAAAAGTAGCAGAAAAAACATATAAAATATTAAAATGTAGCGGATTTGCAAGAATGGAAATAATTGTTGACAAAAATTACAATCTATTTGTTTTAGATGTTAATACAATACCTGGTTTAACAAAAATAAGTTTACTTCCAGATGCAGCTAAGCATAAGGGTATAAGTTTTGAAAAATTATGTGAAAAAATTATAGATTTAGGATTAGAAAGATGGAACAAACAAATAAAAAAGTAGAAGAAATAAGAAAAAGGATTTTACTGAGAAAGAGAAGAAAAATTAAAATTTTTTTATATTTAATTTTGACAGGAGTAGTGATTTACGGACTTTTTCTCTTAAGAATGAAAGCATTAAAATTTTTATGGAATTTAGAAATATTTAAAATTAAAGAAATAAAAATTTACCCAGAAACTCTAACTCAAATTAAAGAATTATTAGAACTTGAAAAAGATAAAAATTTATTATTTCTTGATGCTAATTACATAATAGATAAAATCAATTCATTAACAGAGGTGGAAAGATGTAAAATTGTGAAAAAATTTCCATCTACATTAGAAATAACTATTATATTAAGGAAACCGTGGGCAATATTAAGACATGGAGAAAAAATATATATTATTGATAAAAATGGGATTGTATTAAGTAACATTCAAGATAATACTCAAATCGATTTACTATATTTGGATGGAATAAAAGTAAACGAGGAAGAAAATAGAGTTGAAGAGATTGAAAAAATTAAAATTTTGGTTGAAATTGAAAAATGGTATAATTACTTTAATATTAGTTATTTTTTGAAAATAAAGAAAATAGATATTTCTAATTTAAACAAAATTGAAATAAGCGATGGGGTTAAAAGTGTTTTTTTAATTCCTGAAAATATTAAAATAAAATTAGAAAAACTTTCAACAGTTTTAAAAAATTTAAGCAATGATTTTGAATATATTGATACAAGATTTGAAAACTTTTATATAAAATTAAAAGAATGAAAGAACAAATAATAACTGCAATTGATATTGGAACTACAAAATTTTTTGGATTAGTTGGTCTTGCAAGAGAAACAGGTATTGAAGTTATAGCAAGTGAAGTAATAAAAACAGAAGATGACTGGATAAAAGATGGAAGGATTGGATATATGGACGGTGTTGTAAGTGGTTTAGTTGAATTGTTAGATTCTCTTAAAAAACAATCTAAAGAAGAAATAAAATGGATAACTGTTGGAATAGGTGGAGGACATATATTAGGAAAAGTTTATTCAAAGAAAATAGAGATTCAACCAAAAGGGAGAGTTATAAATGAAGGAGATGTTCAAACACTTGAAAGAGAAATAAAAAATACGATTTTAAATGAAATTTCAGGGAATAGAGATATACTTTATATAATTCCTCAAGAGTTTACAATTGATGACAATCCTATTTCTGTTGGAAAAGAACCTTATGGAATGTATGGAAATACACTTGAAATGAGAGCCCATGTTCTAACAGGTGAAATAAATCCTATAAAAAATATTAAAGAATGTGCAAGAATGGCAGGTGTAAGATTATCTCCAGAAATTTATCCTTATTCATGGGCAGTCGCTGAATCTGTCCTTACCGAAGATGAAAAAAAATCAGGATGTCTTGTAATAGATTTCGGGAAAAGTACTACTGACATAGTTTTATATAGCGAAGGGAAAATAATTTTAACAGAATCATTAAAAGTAGGTTCATTCCATATAGATTATGACTTAGCAACAAAATATCGGACTACTTATGAATTTGCAGAGGAGTTGAAAAAAAAATATGCATGGTGTGATTATATAAAAAGATTTACAAATGGAAGGAAAGATGATATAAAAATGGTTGAAATAATTAATCCAAAAGGAAAAATTTTAAAGAGAGTGAGCAATGAAGAAATATCAAAAATTGTTTATTGGAGAATTCAATATATTTTTGAAGATTTGCTCTTAAAAAATAGATTAATGAAAACAGGATATTTTCCAACCAGAATTTCTGAAGTGGTTATATCTGGTGGAGGAGCAAAATTAAAAGGTATTGTAAGATTAGCAGAAGATATTTTTCAATTACCTACAAGAATTGGTATACCTCAAAGGTTGGTAAACCTTGATAAATTTCAAAAACCTGAATTCTCTGCTGGTATAGGACTTTTACTTCTTGCTTCAAAAACAATTAAAATAGATGAAGAGTTCTTTCTTTACAGAATAAAAAGGTGGTTTAGAAGATGGTTATATTAAAAAGGGGGAAAAAATGGTGAAAATTATTGAAGAACCAATTGTATCCTCAAATATTAGTATAAAAGTAGTAGGTATAGGTAATGCAGGTGGAAATATTGTATCAAGGATATACAAAAAAATTGATGATGTTCAATTTGTGATTTTTAATACCGAGGCGAATGCATTAAAAAATGCAAAATCTGATATAAAAATACAAATTGGAGAAAAGACAACCCAAGGAAAGGGTGCAGGAAAAGACCCTGAAAAAGGAAGATTTGCAGCAAGTGAAGATAAAGAAAAAATTGCAGAAGCATTAAAAAACACACAAATTATTTTTTTAATAGCAGGTCTTGGAGGAGGAACTGGAACAGGAGGAACACCTGTAATTGCAAAAATAGCAAAAGACCTTGGTGCTATTGCAATTTCACTTGTTACAACTCCATTTGAATGGGAAGGAGAGATGAGAAATAAATATGCCCAAGAAGGAATTGAAAATCTTTTGAA
>JAMWCA010000092.1 GCA_023819545.1 Candidatus Omnitrophota bacterium | reverse complement strand
TTTCTTTGCTCAATTATCTTTTTTAATTGTTCAAAATCAATCTTTTTCATCTTAAACTATTTATCCTTTCTTTGTAATCACCTGAAAAAATGTAATTCCCTGCAACAAGTATATCTGCACCATTACTGACAGCAATTTTACCAGTTTTATCATTTATCCCACCATCAACTTCAATCTCAAACTCTAATTTCTCTTTTTTTCTATATTCATTAACTTTTCTTATTTTATCAACAACACTTGTAATGAATTCCTGACCACCGAAACCAGGATTAACTGTCATAAGTAAAACCATATCAACGTATTCAAGAAATGGATATATTTTCTCAACAGGAGTAGGAGGATTTATAACAATACATACCTTTTTTCCATATTTATGTATTTCTTTAATTATTGAAATATGGTCAATCTCACATTCTATATGTATCCCTATAATGTCTGCACCACTTTCAGCAAAATTTTTCCAATATTTCTCAGGATTTGTTATCATTAAATGTGCTTCAAAAGGAAGATGTGAATATTTCCTTATAGAAGCGAGAACCATAGGACCAAAAGTTAAATTTGGAACGAAATGACCATCCATAACATCAAAATGGATTAAATCAGCACCAGCAGATGTAACTTTTTTTACTTCTTCTCCTAAACAAGCAAAATCAGCACTTAATAAAGAAGGAGCAACCTTAACCATATTATAAGTTTAACATAAGTAGGAAAAACTATAAAGGAAAAATTTTCCCATTTTCAAGGATATAAATTTTATTGCATACCTTTTTAATAAAAGATAAATCATGTGAGACAATACAATAAGTTAAATTATTTTCAGTTAAAAATTTCTCTATTTTTTCAGTTGTTTTTTCATCAAGTCCTGTTGTTGGTTCATCAAGGAGGTAAATTTCTGGTTTCATTGATAAAATAGTCGCTATAGCAACAATCCTTTTTTCTCCATAAGAGAGAGTTTGGGGAAATCTATGTCTTAATTTTTCAATTCCAAGTAATTTTATTGTTTCTTCTACTCTTCCCTTTACAATCTCTCTTGATAATCTTAAATTTAATGGACCAAAAGCAATATCCTCTTCAACTGTTGGAGAAAATAATTGGTCATCTGAGTTTTGAAATAAAAAACCAATTTTTTTTCTAACTTCGACAAAATCTTTTTCATCTTTCATAATTTTATTAAAAATTTTTATTTCACCTTTTTCTGGTTTTACAAGTCCTACAATTGTATAGAGTAGGGTTGTTTTTCCAGAGCCATTTGCTCCTTTTATACCTATTCTATCGTCTTTATAAACTGCAAGAGAAAGGTTATTTAAAACTATTCCAGTTTCAGGATATGAAACTTTAATTTCTTTTAATTCAATTAATGGATTTTTAAGTAAATTATCCATAAAAAATAAATTATAGCACAAAGACAGATAAAAGTATCTCTTTTTTTCCATATAAAATGGTGATATGTCCAAAATATCCCTGAAAAATTTCTTAAAATCATTGCCTTATATATTATTTTGCTTTTTTCATATGCCCTTAAAACTATAAGCCCGAATAAATTGCCAATTGTTTTGTATGTATGAATGTCATTTTTGGGCTTAAAACATCTTATTTTCATTGCTCTTTCCAATCTGTTTTTTTCATCTTCAATAACAGGTATATATCTTGTTGAAAGAAAGAAGATATTAACAAGTTTTTTTGGTAAATGTAAATGGTGAAGAGCATGTATTGTTATTATTGGATGGGAGGAAAAGATTAAAATAAAATTTGTTATGAAGATTAAGTTTGCCTTTATTGTTATTAAGGTAGAATATCTTATTCCTTCATATGTTGCTGATAACTTTAAAATTTTGACGACCTCTTTTCCAGGAATACTGAAAGGAAGAAAAATCCACATCAAAACTATGAAGAAATTTACAGTAATAAAACCCTTTAAAAATTTACTAAAATCAGAGATAAAAATAGAGAGAATCAATGGTAAAATAGAATAATATCCTAAAAAACCAAAATCTTTTTCAAGAGCAACAAAAATTGAATAAAAAAAACCTATAATTAATCTTAATCTTGGGTCAATCATTTTTTGTTCTGATTTCGCAAATAAAGGATAATACCAAAAATGCCTAAGATATATCCAAAAGCACTTATTATCTCATGAATTTTAACTCTTTGTCTCTCTTTTTCAATTTCTTTTAAGATTTTATTTATCTCTTTTTCAATTATCTCCCTTATCTTTTCCTCATCAATATTTTGCTGAATCTGCTTTTCTTCTATTCTTTCATTTTCTCTTATTGTCTTTCTTTCAATCAATTTTTCCTGTAGTTTCATCTCACTTTCTACTTTATGACCTATATCAGAAATTAAAACTATTTTAATTTTTGATGTCTCTGGAATATTAAAAGAAAAAAACCCTTGCTCATCTGTTTTACCTTCTATTATTTTATTATTTTTTTCATCAAATACAATTATTTCTGAATTTTTACAGGGTTTCCCATCAGAAAAATATCCTTCAACAAAAATTTTTTGCCCTTCTTTATAAGAAAAAATATTTATTTTATGAGCAAAAACAAAAAAACTGAAGTTAAAAATAAAAATATTATTTTTTTCATTTTTCACCCCATATTATTTCTTTTTTTGTTTTATTTAAAAAAGTTAAAATAAAGCCAGTTATAATACCTTCAACTATAGAAACAGGAATGTGAGCAATAAATATTGTCTTTGCAAGATTTATGAAATATTTTTCTGTAAAGTAAAGTGAAAAAGCAACTAAAAAACATGAAAAAATAATTGAAAAAAAGCCACTTAAAAATCCAGAAAAAAAATAATTCTTTTTTAAAAATGGTCTAAATAAATAATAAGAAATTACTGCTGGAATTGCCATATTTGCAGTATTAACTCCAAGAGAAGTTAATCCACCAAATTGAAATAAAATTGCCTGTAAAAATAAAGCAAGCAATATAGAAGGGAAAGATTTCCAGCCAAGAATTATTCCAACCAAACCATTTAAAACAAGATGTGTGCTTGTAGGTCCAATTGGAATATGTATAAGAGATGCAACAAAAAAAGCACTTGATAATAAAGAAACTTTTGGATAGTCCTCAAATTTTAAATCTTTAAGTCCAATAAATGTTCCTGCTAATGTTATACTTGCACCTATTCCTAAAATTTGACCCGATAAAATACCTTCTGATATATGCATTTTTATTTCATATCATAAACTTTAATCCATAATACACCTGCAACTTCAACTTCTTTACCATTTATTTTCTTTTCATCTGTGCATATTGCTGAAAAACCATACCATCCACTTTTAGGGAAAGAATAATAAAAAACACCGTTTTTATCTGTCTTTATAATCTGAGTTATAAAGGGAGAATAAGGTGCTTTTATATTTCCTTTTTCATTATAATATTCAACCTCAACATCACAGAAAGGAACTTCTTTCCCATTAAATTTAACTATTCCATAAAAAGTATTTCCAGTATAAAGTCCATAAGGTCTTACCAAAGGAACAATTTCAACTTTCAATCCAACTTCTTTATCCCACCCCTCTTCCATTCCAAATCCATTAACAATAACTTTTGTATAATGAATGATATATTTTTCTTCTGCTGGTTCAAAATATGGTTTAGGAATGCAGTAAAATATATAATCTCCTGGTCTTTTAAGAGTATAATTTAAACTCCAGCCCTTATTTGCTTTCTCATCAGAATAAAATTTGAAATTTGTCTCTTTTATTTGGTTTAATAAAGAGGTTTTTTCACCTTTAAAAATTAGACCAAAATCTTGGGGTTTTTCCATAGGCATAGTTTTACCTTCAAAAGGATGAGCAAAAAGAATTTTTAAATTTATATTTGATTTTTCTTTTTCTTCAACTATATCAGAGGAAGGAATAATCATACCAAAGTGAGCAAATGAATTCAAAACTAATGAAAAAAATAAATATATTTTTCTTATCATTTCGCCCTCCTTTTTTACCAGTTAAAAGTAAATCCAGTTGTTATTCTCCAATTATGTGTTTGGCTATTAAGACCTTTTGAAAATCCCATATCAAAAACTATATAATCATTTATTCCATAATTCAACCCAATAAGTATTTCAACAGGTTTTTCTCCATTGATTTCACCAACAATTTCTCCACATATATTTAATTTTTTACAAATTTCATATTCAATGGCAGTTGAATATGTAAAGAAATTTTCATTTCCTGAATTTGTTTTTAAAGAATATGTTCCTAAATTTAAATGCCAATTTGTTCTACCAAAATTTTTTGATAATATTGATTTTAGATTATATCTTATATCTCGTTCATTTGGATTTGGTGTTGCTGAAATTGTAAAAGAAAAACCTGGAAATTTATCGGTCTCTTTAAAAATAGCAAATTTTGCACCTATTTCAATTCTTCTCCATTCATTTACATTTAAATCATTTTCTTCAATTACAAAAGGGGCAGAAATTGCTAAATCTAACCAATCAGTTATTCCATATTTTAAAGAGATACCAATTTCTTGATTTTTTGTATTATCATTGTTTTTTGTTAAATCATATCCAAGTTCAAGTTCAAATTTTCTTTTTTCAACTGTTTCAGCATCATCTGTTGCCAATGGTCTTCCTGAATAAAGAAAAGTAGAAAAAACAAAAAAGAAAAACAAAAGAATATTTATTTCAAAAAATCTGTCTTTCATTTTTCACCTCCTTTTGTGTTATTTTTTTAAAATTCGTGCTACTTTTAAAATTATAGTATAATATAAAAAAAATTTCAAGTCAAATTTTAAAAAGGAGTAAATATGAAAGTAGAATTATTAGAAATGACAGCAAATCCTGAAGAAATTATTTATTCTGCTGCAAGGCAATGTTATTCAGAAAAAGATGCTTATAAGATTTTTATTGAAGCGAAAAATATTAAAAAAGATAAAATAAGAAAATTTATAAATGAAATTGTTAAATCAGGACATGAGAGTGTTCTTGAACATGTAAAATTTACTTTTGCAATTTCTGGTGTATCCCGTGCATTAACCCATCAACTTATAAGACATAGAATTGCTTCATATTCACAGCAGAGTCAGAGATATGTAAATATGGAAAATTTTAATTATATTATTCCACCTTCTATAAAAAACGACAAAATTCTTTTGGAAATATATCAAGGTATTTTAAATGAAATTAAAGAGGCATATAAAAAATTGATTAGAAGATTTAAAGAATTGGAGATGGAAGGAGAAATAGCAAATCAAGATGCAAGATATATATTGCCAAATGCAATAGAAACAAAAATTGTAGTTACTATGAATTGTAGAGAACTTATAAATTTTTTCAAAGTTAGATGTTGTAGCCGTGCTCAGTGGGAAATAAGAGACCTTGCTTATGAAATGCTTAAAATATGTAAAGAAAATTTGCCTTCAGTATTTGAAAAAAGTGGTCCAAAATGTGAATATCTTGGTTATTGTCCAGAAGGGGAAAAATTTAGTTGTGGTAAATATCCTCTCAAAAATGAAGTTATTAAAAATGATTGAAATTTTAAAGATGTCC
>JAMWCA010000091.1 GCA_023819545.1 Candidatus Omnitrophota bacterium | reverse complement strand
TTGTAGCGTATAAAAATGTTATGCCAGAAAATTTGCCTGATTTAGATTTTGATTTTTTTAACGAAATAATCTTTTCAAGTCCATCAACAGTAAGAAATTTTATAAAAAGGTATGGTAAACCACCAAAAAGAATTAAAGTTAAAGCAATTGGACAAGTAACAAAAAAGGAATTGATGAAATATAAACTTATATGATAGAATTAATATAATTAGATGCCGATAAATTTTAGATATAGAAATTTTTTTATACTTTTTTGGATTAAATACTAAAATAATCTTGAAGCAAAAGGTTAAAATATGTCCAGAGAAGATGAATTAAGATTTTTGGCTAAAAAAATTCCCCAAATTCTTAAAGAAAAATATAAAATTAAAAGGTTTTTTCTGATTGGGTCGCTTGTAAGCGGTATAGTTCATGAAAGGTTTGATATAGACCTTGTTGTAGAAGGATTGTCATCAGAACTTTACATAAAAGCACTTACTGAAGTATATGATATTCTTCGTTCTGGACTGGAACTAAACCTAATTCCCTTTGAAGACGCTTTCACTTCATTAAAAGAAAAAACATTGAAAAAGGTGAACTAATTTATGGGAAAGAAAGAATTATTGGATGATTTGAAAGTAGAAATTAGTAACTTAAATAGAGTAGTAGGTGAAATGGAAGAGTGGATTAAAGAAATAAACCTATACCTGAAAAAGAATATAAACCAAAAAGGATTTAAGTGAATTGGAGGATTAATATGCAAAACTTATTAGACAGTTTAAAAAACTTACTTCAAAAAGACGAGCGCCTTGTTAGTGAAGGTGAACTTTCTAAATTATATAAAAATGCAGGGAAAATAAGGAGATGTGAAGATGTATTGCTGGTACTTCAAGCTGTTTAACAATATAAAGAGTGAACATGAGGCTAAAGACCTTGCGAGACTTGAATTAGAAAGCTTATTCGGCAATGTAGAGCCAATTTTTAATTTTGCCGATAAACTATATGAAGAACCTTTATGTAGATTTATGAATTTAACAGAGAGGGTTCAAGATTATATTATTCACGAGTTACCCTATGGCAAAATACAGGGGTATTTTGGAAAATCGGATTCAATAAAGGACTTCACTAATTTAGTAAAAAGATTAGCATATACAAGAGAAATTTACCTTATTGTGAATTCAGAAAAGTCATCTGAGGAATTAGCGAAATTCATTTTTCCAGAAGGTGCTGTTGGTAAGAATTTTCATTATTTTAGATCTGGAAATTATATCTGCTTTAGAGCTATAACTAACCAGTATTTCTTAGAAAAATCAGAATATATATCAAAGTTGAGTAGAGATGAGCAAGAAGTTGAAAGGAATGTAGAAATACTATTTTCGTATTTGATAAAAGAGCGGTATAGAATTCCTGCATCCTCTACTTTAAACATTGGTAAGAGACTACAAGATTATTTTGCCATTAGAGAAGAACCGTCTTTATATCTTACACACTATTTCCATCCATATAAAGGAAAGTTTCATCCTAAGATGGTAAGAGCCCTGGTAAATTATATTTATCCCCATTCCCAGGGTTTGATGCTTGACAATTTTGCGGGAAGTGGAACTTTATTAGTTGAAGCAACCTTAATGGGGCTTGATAGCAAAGGCATAGAAATAAATCCCCTCTCTGTCTTAATGTCTAATGTGAAATGTAAATCATTCCTAATAGACATTTCTTTACTGAAAGAGGAAATAAATAATTACTTTGAAAAACTGAAAGATTCTTTGCTGAATTTTCAATCTCTTAGAAAAGGCCAGTTAACATTTTGTCAAAAAAACAATTTTGACTTTAATAAAATCAAAGAAAAATCCACAGCTTTATCAAAGAGATTGAAGAATTGTCTTATGAATAAGGATGAAATAATTCCACAGGTCCTAATTTCTAAAGAGCTCTTAAGTGAAGTAAAGGATGAACTAATTAAAGATTTCTTGCTGTTGGCATTAAGTGGCACAATTAGTGATATTGCCCGAAGGACAGGCGATGAATTTTTAAATGTGTTTCAGAACAGAGTTAAAGACCTTTACTTAAGACTGTTTCTTTTTAAAAAATTAAACGAAGTTTTAAAAATTAATTTAGGACACTCCCAAACATATGTTTGCGATGCAAGAAGTATGGAAAACTTTGTTGGAACAGGTGAGATAGACGGAATAGTTAATTCACCACCATATTCTGTAGCATTAGATTATATAAAAAACGATTTTCCTCAATTGGTGCTTTTAGAATTAACGGAATCCCTTGAGAAATTAAATGAGGATATGATTGGAAATCCAAGAATGAATTATGATAAAGGAGTTTTATTTAACCAAATCAAAAAAGAAAATGAAAATAATCCATTGGATATCTCTAAAACAGCAAGGGAAATTGTAAATATACTTTTAGCAAATGGAAAGAACCAAGCAGGTTTAAGAAGTTTTAAGTTCTTTACTGATATGCTTCAATCTCTAAAAGAAATGCATAGAGTAATGAAAAAAGGAGCAAAATGTGCTATAGTAATAGGGAATAACCACTTTATAGTGAATAATAACTCTATTGAAGTTCCCAATGATAAGGTTATTTTAGAGTTGGCAAGGGGAGTTGGTTTTGTTGAATGCAAATTCATAGGCAGGGAATTGCAAAAAAGTAGTGAAGGTAATATAAGAGAAGAAAGTATAATAATTCTTCAAAAGGAGAATTAAATGACTAACAAAGAAATAATTGAAGGACCAGCAATTAGAATTGTGGAGAAAATTGGACGCTTTGAAATTGTTAAACAAGTGGTATCCGCATTTATTGATTTTGAAAAAGACAAGAAAGGAAGAAATATTGAATTTAAATATCCAGTTGAAGACTTATCCATTGGAGAAAAACTTTATATTCACAGACCCGGAGTTAAATGGAATTTTGATTTTAAAGTTGAAATTCCAAAAAACTGTGGGCTTGAAGAAGGTAGGCACGACCAAATCGCTTTAATTTTAAGAAATGCGAGAAAAGAGAATGAACAAGAGTTTAATAAATTATGGGGGATGATTTCCGAATTGTATCATTGTTCAAATAATGATGTGGACTGCCTCCTTTTTAAAAATCCTATTTTATTAAATAACCCACGACCAGATGTCTTACTGAAAGTTATAAAATGGTTGTTTATTATGGAAGATATAATCTATTGGCATTACGAAGGACGAGCATTCCTATACAATTTCTTTTTCTATGTCATAAATGAAATAAATGACAATAGACTTGAAAATACTCTACTTGGGATAAGGAAACACAATATTGGACCTGACAGAATAAAGAATCTACTTGAAGAACTAAATAAAAAATGGGAATTACCATAAAAATTTACTTGCAACATAAAGTGAATGCGAAAACAATTGATGAATATGCTAAAGATTTTGATGAATTATCTCTTGAGGACCAGAAAAGATTTTTATATGAATGTTTAGATAAAAATCATCTTTATATCAATTACAGCGAAATTGATGATGAGGAGTATGGAGTTAGTGATGAGGATAAGAAGTTAAATAAGGAGTTTTATGAGTATTAACCGGCAGGAATATTTTATTGGATTAGAATACAATTAAACTTGACAGTTTGATTAGATTGGAATACAATTGAAATATATGTCAAATAAAGTGAAAATTGAAGATTTTTATCGTCTGTGGACATCGGAAATAGACAAACTATTATCTGGTTATATCTATGATGAAACAGGAGAACTTAATCCCACGAGATATATTTTTTCGTATTACTTAAGTATTTTAGAGAAATTTACCGACAATAGATTAGAAGAGATAGAAAAAATAAATCTGCTGTCTGGAATAAGGGGTGTGGGAAAAACAACACTTTTAGCCCAACTTTATTATGCGCCGAAATTTATCTCGTCTTATAGAAAAACGAATTGTGGAAATATAGTTTCACAAAATTACGAAAAGATTTATTTAGATGTAAGCCGTTTGGCAGCAGAAGGTATAAGTCTGACAGAATTTTTTAATTACTATCAAGAAATAAACAATATCAGGTTTGTTGACTTGGATAAAAAATTGTTAATTCTTCTAGACGAAGTTCATTATGATGAAAAATGGGGATTGTTTTTGAAGAATATTTTTGATACGACAAAGAATCATAAAAACATTTTAGTTATTGCTACTGGATCTTCGGCATTGAGAATAAAATTAAACCCAGATTTATCAAGAAGGTCTCTTTTGGAAGAATTGTATCCTCTCAAGTTTAATGAGTATGTGATTTTAAAACATAATATATTTCCACAAAGAGGTTTGTCAGATAATCTTATTGAGGCAGTTTTGAAGAGCAAAAACGCTAAAGAGTTATTTGCGTTTTATATTAATAAGCAAAATGAAATTTCCAGATATTTTAGCAAACTGCCGCCTGATGCGGAAAAGGATTATTTGTATTTTGGCGGATTTCCGTTTGTTTTGAGATTAAAAAACAAAAAATCAATTGTCTTTGAATTGGTCTCCGGAGTAATAGACAAACTGATAACTAAAGATTTGCTTGAAATGAAAAAATTCAGATCAGAGACAATCTTCAAAATTAAGGACTTACTTTATTTGATAGCAAGCTCTGACAGCACAGATATCGATAAATTATGTAACACATTAAAATTGGATTATAGGACAGTTAGGGGTGTTTTGGACGCATTAGTTCAAAGCGGTGTTTTAGTTGAAATAAGAAGTTACGGTCAAAAATTCGTAAGAGTTAGAAAGCCAATAAAATTTTTATTTATTTCGCCGTCTTTGAGAATTAGTATTTTAAATGGTATCTTGCCGCCGGAGGTCAAAGGAAAAATTTTAGAGGATTATTTGGCGCTGATTTTTAAAAAAGACTTCCAGAAAAAAGAAAAAAAACACGGTGGTATTGAAATTATGCACGATTCTTCGTCTGGCGGCGCTGATTTTATTTTGCGTATTGGGAGGGAAAAGAAAATTATTATTGAAATTGGCTTTGGAAAGGAAAATGATGGCATAAGACAAATAGAAAATACAGGCAGAACTATTGGCGGTTATGATTATGGAATTGTAATTGGTCAGAGAACTAATTTAGAGTTGGTAAGAGATAAAATTATTAAAATGCCATTTAATTTTTGGTTAGTAATGTAAAACTATGCTTTACGAAACTTTTAATTCATTAAGAGAGGCGCACGGAGAAGATTATTTTAAATCAAGGATTGACCCAGAAATAGTTCAAAATCTTAATCCTAAATTTGAATTGCGGGAATATCAGAAAGAAATATTAGGTCGGTTTAATTTTTATTTTAAGGAATATCAAAGAAGACAATTTCCTGCACATTTACTCTTTCATATGGCAACCGGTTCAGGTAAAACAAAAACCGAGTTTGAAATACATAACTCTATAGGGATTGGAGGATTAATATGCAAAACTTATTAGACAGTTTAAAAAACTTACTTCAAAAAGATAGGCGACTTGTTAGTGAAGGTGAACTTTTGAAAAATAAAGTTGTAGAACTGGCGATAAAACTTGATAAAGATTTGATAAAGTTTCTTTTTTCAGATATAGGAGAGATTCACTATGAGTGACGATATAAATTACAAACCACAAAAAGAAAAAATTGGTGATTATGATATAG
>JAMWCA010000090.1 GCA_023819545.1 Candidatus Omnitrophota bacterium | reverse complement strand
CCTTCTTTTTTTATTTCTTGTGTCCAGACATCAATAACTCTTGTAGGAGAACCATCTTGTCCAAATAAACTTTCATCTCCTCCAAGCATTTCAGAATTCCAAACTGGTATTTCAATCTTTTTTGCCCTTAACATATTTTTTAAAGATGGTATTCTTGGTTGATTTATTTCTTTAACAACAGTTATAAGAACAGGTAATTTTGTTTTTACAACTTCATAATGGTCTTCCATAAGACGAATACATTCAATCTCATTTTCTTTTATATCAACAATTTTACTCACATAAGTTATATATGATATTCCAAGATGGACTGCTATTCCAGGACCAACTTGCCCTGTGCTTCCATCAAGTGTCTCTCTGCCACAAATAATAATATCTACATCTCCTATTTTTTTTATTGCTAAAGAAAGAGTATAAGAGGTGGCAAGAGTATCACTTCCTGCAAACTTTATATCACTTAAAAGAATACCATCATCAATCCCCATACTTATTGCCTCTCTTATAGCACTTTCTGCCTGAGGTGGTCCCATTGATATAACATATGTCCTTCCACCAAATCTTTCTTTTAATCTAATCCCTTCTTCAATAGCATAAAGGTCGTAAGGATTAATTATACTTTTAACTCCTTCTCTAACAATTCTTTTCGTTTCAGGGTCAACCTTTACATCAAATGTTTCTGGAACTTGTTTTATACAGACAACAATTTTCATTTTTAAAGTCCTTTTTTGATTTAAAGAATTTATTTTACCATAAAACTTCAAATTTCTAAAATTTTGTTTTCAAAATATGATTTGTAAACCATATCACTCAATAAAGATACTTTTTCAACTATTTCCCAGTCGGTATAAGGTTTTTTCCCTCTTTTTATACATTCAATTAAATCCTCAGCAGGACTTTTAACTTCTAGCTCAAAAAATTCTATCTCTTTTATTTCTTTTTCTCCTTTAAACTGAACATAAGAATTTTCATTTGTGGATAATTTCAAAACATTATTTCTATCATCCCAAATAAAAAGACCTTCTCTAAAAGATGGGTCAAAAGCAAGAATACCAAAACTACCTATCGCTCCTTCTTTAAATTTAACTATAAAAGCAGAATTCATATCAACTTTTTCTCCTCTAAAATCAATAAAAGAGGCAATCTTTTCTGGTGTAAAATTTGTTAAGAAAAATATTAAGGCAACAAAATGACTCCCTGAATCAGTAAGTTGTCCTTTACCCGAAAGTTTTGGGTCCAATCTCCAAGGTCTTCTTATACTCAAAGATTCATAATAATACTGCGAAAGAAATCCAGAAATAAAAATTATATTTCCAAACCTTTCTTTTAAAATCTTTTTTGCACCATTAAAAACAGGCATATAATGTCTTTGATACGCAACAACTACTCTTTTGCCTGTTTTTTCAATTATCTTTCTTATTTCAACTGCTTCATCATAAGTAACAACTGCTGGTTTTTCAACAAGGACATCTACTCCATTTTCAAGAGCAATTTTAATTTGTGAAAAATGTAAAGTATGAGGAGTGCATATAACTACACCATCAAGTTTTTCTTTTTCAATCATTTCAATTTGATCAGTGTATAAATTTAAATTTTCTCCATATGCTTCCCGAAACTTTTTAAAATTATTCTCATTTGGCTCAATCACTGAAACAATCTTAACATCTTTTATTTTTTTCAAATCATTAAGGTGTCTATAAGAAATCCCTCCAGTTCCAATAAACCCAATCTTTATCATTTTTTCCCCTTTTTATAAAAATATTGGATTAGTCCATCCCTTTTTATTTTCTTTATCTGTTATCTCAATCCTTATATATTTTTCATTTCCTTTTATTTTATATTCAACATAATCAAATTCTTTCCCTTTATTATAAATTCTTGTGCCATATGGACCATAACTTATAAAATCCACTATAATTGAAGGGGAAAAAGAAATTTTAATTGTATTATCTTCAATTTTTAAATTTTTTATTATAATACCTGTTGAAGAATAAAACAATCCGTTTTTAATTGAATTACATATCTCTTTTTCATCAAGAGATTTTGCCTTTACCATTATAAAACCTCCCAAAATATCTTCTTTGCTATGACAATCATCAACCGCAAATCCAAAGAGATTTAACCCATTTTGTAAAACTTCATCATAATGAACAGTTGAATATCCTTTCCCCTTTCCTTTTTCACAAGTATTATTAAATATTTCAATGCCAATAAATCCAGACAAAAAAGTAATTTCTTTACTTGTTATTGCACTCCAGTAAGGATGACAAATAACAGCAAAACCCCCTATTTCATTTATTTTATTTATTATTTGTTGTGGATATAAGTTCTCAGTTGAAAACAATTGTTCTATGTTAAGGCCAAGGATATGGAAACTATCTTTATTAAACTCTATGCCATTAATTGTTAGAAAACCTTTAGATTTACTTTTAAATTCTGTTATTTTATTATGGTCTGTTAGAAAAAGAAAGTCATAAGAATTTTCTCTATAAATTTTAACTATTTCATCAGGAGAAAACATACCATCTGAATTTTTTGTATGAGTATGAATATTACCTTTAAACCATTTCCCTTGTTCAGTAAAAGGATTATTAAATTTCATATTCCCCCTTTTAAATCCTAAAACTTAATTTAGAATAATTTTCAAATGGTGGTATCTCAAGAATGTTTTCAATTACCTCATCTTCTCTGTCATAAAAAATATATAAATAAAGGGGAATTTTTGTTTTACCTTTTAATGTAATCTCAAGATTTTTTTTAAATTCAATTTTTTCAATTAAGACATTTTTTAAATTTTTAGAATACAAACTTATATAATCATAACTTTTAAAAATTTTGTTTTTCATTCCTATTGAGTTTATTATTCCGATTATTATTTCTTCCCACTCTTCAATTTTTAAAAATGAAATCCTTTGTTCATGTGTCATAAGGCAACCAAAAAATTTATTTTCAAGTCCTCTCATAATCTGAAAAACCCCTCTTTTAATTGCTCTTTTTATATCTGTTGAATCATTTTCGCTCCAGAAAACTGTGCATCTATAAAGGAAATCAAAATCAACTTTTCTTTCATCAGACAATTTTTCTTCTATTTTTAATGGAAGTGATAAAACATTAAAAAAATTGTTATCTTCAGGGATTTCACTTAAAGAAAAGTTAATTTTATTGTATGGTTTTAAGTCCCAGATATGTGCTTTCTGGTCAGAATATGCTTTTCCAACCTTTATAATATTCATCAAAAAATTCTGGTTTCTTTCTTTTAAATATGGTAGTGCTTTAATACCAACTTCTCCAAAATGAGCATTTAAAGTAATAGATGGTTTTATTCCAAATAATTCAAACTTTCTATCAACTTTATAAAAGTTTTCTTTTAATTCATTATCAGAGAACTCTTGTCCATTATGTTTCATATAGATAGGATATTGATTTTTATTATCTGGGTCTGAAAAAGCATGAGGTGAAAATTCTGCCTGTTTTTCAAAATATTTTTCTCTTAAAAAAGGTATATCTTGATTTTCTATGTCATCAATGAAAAGTCCTAGATTTGGCACTATCTTATATTTGTTTAAAACATCAACATATCTAAATTTTTCAACTGTATCTTTATATTTTGCCACCTTACTTCCATAACCAGAGACATCATTAATCCTTGCAGTTATAAAAGGAGGCATTGTTTTTGTTATAATAGGTTTTTTACTTGCCCAGATTAAACTTCTAAAAAAAACATCATCAAGTCCTTCTGTATATCCCAATATTTCATCTTGCCATAAGCCAGCAGATGTAAGAAATAAAACTATTTTACCTTTCCCAAATCTTCCATATATACCACAAACTTCCCCATTTTCACTATAAAGAAAGGCATTCCAGAATTTATTGTCAAATTTAACGCAATAAAACATCAATTGATTTTTTAATTCAATTTCATCATTGTATGTTCCTTGACAAATCCATGAATTTTTTTCAAGTTTTATTTTACAAGTTCTTTTGGGAACAAACTCTTGAATTTTAATATTATTTAAAAATTCAAAAGGGTAAGAAGAAATATATCCGTCAAAAATAACAATACCAACTCCTGAATAAAGATTTCTCATTAAAATATCACATTCTAATTTTCCAAGAGAAAAACCAAGACCTTCCTGTCCAATAACTATCAAATTTGTATTCTCAATCTCTCTTTCAAAAAATCTTTCAAAAGCAAGGTCAATAATTTTATAGTAAAAGCCAAAATGTTCTATCGCAGAAAAAATTCCTTTTTCAGTTCTTGAATATTGAACTGTTTTTGAAGAATCAACTATAATTTTTGTTTCCATTATTCTAAATTTGTATGCCTTTCTTTCATAAAATCAAAACTAATCTTATTTTTTTCAATATAAAATTGAATAAATTCTTCTAAAAACAAAAAAGTTGCCTGTTCAAATAAAGAATTACCAAACTGAATTGATTTTTTAATAGGTATATTAATTAAATAATTTGAAATTTTGGCAAGTTTACTTTTTTTATTTGAAGTTATAGTTAAAATTTCTCCTTTTTCTTTTTTACAAATCTTTGCGATTTCTAAAATTATAGTTTTTTGTCCAGAACCTGAAATAAAAATTATAAGGTCTTTTTCAGTAAATCTCGGTGTTATTGTTTCTCCTAAAAAATAAGAATTTAAACCAAGATGAAATAATCTCATACAAAAACACCTACCAATTAATCCACTCCTTCCAACACCATAAACAAAAATATTTTTGCTTTCTGAAATTACTTTCTCAAGTTTTTCAAATTCCTCTTTTTTTATTTTTTCAAATGTCTTTAATACTTCATTTATCACTTTTCCCATCTTTTAAATTTTAACACTATTTACAAAACTTTCAATACATCCTTGTATTTAATAAAAAAATCTATATAAAGAGATTGGAATAAAAATAGATCCAGTTTACATAACAAAACCCTAATTAGATTTTTATTTCAATTAAATACAAAAGTTATATGGAGTTATGGAAAAAATTGTAGTTCATCTTTCAAGTAGAGATTTTTAAGGTCTTGACAAAAATAATAATATATGTAATAATGAACTTGATGAAAATGGAAAAGTGTTTACGATGTATTGACAATGAGGTATTATATATATAAAAAAAGAAAGGAGGTGATATTATGAAAAAGAAAGGTTTTACTTTAGTAGAAATTATGATAGTTGTTGCTATCATAGCTTTGCTCGCAGCAGTTGCAATTCCCAACTTATTGAGAGCAAGGCTAAACGCAAATGAAGGTGCTGCAATAGGAAATATGCATACTCTTGTCCAAGCACTTGGTAGTTTTCAAGCAAATCAAAATCCACCAAGTTATCCTTCATCTCTTGCAGATTTGGCGTCTGCAAACCCACCGTATATTGATTCTGTTTTGGCAAGTGGAATAAAACAAGGTTATCAATTTATTTACACACCTGGAACACCCGATGCTCGAGGTGCAATCAACGATTATACATTAAGGGCAGTTCCAATAGTTGAAGGTAGAACTGGAGTAAGACATTTTTTTGCTGATGAATCAGGTGTAATTAGAGTAGGAGACGATGCAAGTGGAACACCTATAGAATAAAAATAATTTTACGAGGAGGAGACATAAAAATGTCTCCTCCTTTATTACTTAGT
>JAMWCA010000089.1 GCA_023819545.1 Candidatus Omnitrophota bacterium | reverse complement strand
GATTTATTAAACTTGCTCTTGACGTTGGGAAAATTAATATTGAAACGATGAGATTGTTGAAAAAAGCACATATTGAAACTTATGGAGAGCCAGAACCAGTTGAAGTATTTACAGGGACAAGAAAAGGTAAAAGCATAATAGTTACAGGTCATAGTTTGAAAGTTCTTGAAGAAATTTTGAAACAAGCAAAAACTGAAAATATAAATATCTATACTCATTCAGAGTTACTTCCTGCGCATGGATATCCAGGAATAAGAAAATATGAAAATCTTATTGGAAATTTAGGTAAAGCATGGTATGATCAAAAAGAATTATTTGCTGAAATCCCTGTATGTATAGTTGGAAGTTCTAACTGTGTATTAATTCCAAAAAAAGAATATAAGGATAGAATTTTTACAACAGGTATTGTTGGGCTTCCAGAAGTTAAACATATAACTGGATATGATTTTTCAGAAGTTATAGCGAAAGCCAAAGCACTTCCTGATTTACAAGAAAAAAATGGAGATTTGATTTTAACAACAGGATTTTCACTTTCATCAATTTTAACATCAAAAGAAAAAATTAAATACTTAATTGAAAAAGGTAAAATAAAAAGAATTTTTATAGTTGGAGGATGTGATAGTCCATCAATCAAAAATGAATATTTCAGAGAATTAGTTAAAATTTTACCGAAAGACACTATTGTAATAACCCTTGCATGTGGAAAGTTTAGAATTAATGATATAGATTTAGGTGATATAGAGGGTATACCAAGATTAATTGATATAGGACAATGTAATGATGCGATTGTTGGAATAGATATAATCACTTCATTTGCAGAATTATTTAATGTTAAAAATATAAATGATTTACCGATTTCATATTTTTTAATGTGGATGGAACAAAAAGCAGTAGCAATTTTATGGAGTTTACTTTATCTTGGAATTAAAGGAATTAAAATTGGACCTGTTTTGCCTGCATGGATAAATGAAGAAATTTTAAAGTATCTAATAGATGAATTTGATTTAAGTGTTGTTAGTGAGCCAGAAAAGGATTTAAAAGGATTATTATGAAAAGGAGGCAAAAATGAAAAGGAAAATAATAGAGATTGATGAGGAAAAATGTAATGGATGTGGAAATTGTATCCCCAATTGTCCAGAAGGGGCTTTACAAATTATAGATGGAAAAGCAAGATTGATAAGCGATTTATTTTGCGATGGACTTGGTGCCTGTATTGGAAGTTGTCCACAAGATGCTATAAAAATAGTTGAGAAAGAAGCAGAACCATATAACGAGAAAAAAACAATGGAGAATATTATAAAGCAAGGAAAAAATACAATTATAGCCCATTTAAAACATTTACATGAGCATGGAGAAACAGAATATTTAAAACAGGCACTTGAAGTTTTAAAAGAAAAAGATATTGAAGTTGATTTAAATGAAGTTTTTGAAGTTCCATGTTGTCCTGGTATGAAAATTGTTGATAGAACAAATGAAGAAGAAAAAGTTGGAGAAAATATAGAGATTAAATCGCAATTAAGGCAATGGCCAATTCAATTACATCTTGTTAATCCAAATGCTCCATATTTTAAAAAAGCAGATTTACTTGTTGCTGCTGACTGCACTGCTTTTTCATATGGAAACTTTCACAATGATTTTATAAAAGGGAAAACAATAATAATTGGTTGTCCTAAGCTTGATCAAGGTATTGATAGATATATAGATAAAATTAAGCAGATTGTTAAAAACAATAACATAAATACAATAACAGTTGCTATAATGGAAGTCCCTTGTTGTAGTGGTCTTTTAAGGATTGTAGAAGAAGCGATTGAAAATAGTGGTAAAAAAATTCCTATAAAAAAGGTTGTAATAAGTTTAGAAGGAGAGATTTTAGAGGAGAGTTGGATATGAAATGCCCAGGAACAGACCCAAGATATCTAAAAGTAGAAATAAAGAAATGTCCAAAATGTGGATATGAAGTTGAAATATTTTCAGATGAAGTTAGGGTTAAATGCCCAAAATGTAAAAATTATGTATATAGAGAGATTCCGTCTTGTATTGATTGGTGTAAATATGCAAAAGAATGTATTGGTGAAAAGAAGTGGAAAGAACTAAAAAATAAATCTTGACAAATAAGATTTTAAATAATATAATATTAGTAATATAATAAACTTAGTAATAAAAGTTCAAAGGTAAATTTAATTTTTAAAGGAGGGTTAAGAAATGGGGAAAAAAATTATTGAATTTGAGGATTTTGAAACAAAAACCCCTTTTGAGATATTAGATTTTGCTTTACAAGAATTCAAAGATAAGATTGCTTTAGCTTCAAGTTTTGGAGCAGAAGATGTTGTTTTGATTGATATGTTAGTCAAAATTAATCCATCTGTTCGTATATTTACTATTGACACTGGACGACTTCCACAGGAAACATATGACTTGATTGATAAGATAAAAGAAAAATATAAAATTAAATTTGAAGTCTATTTCCCAGACACAGAAGAAGTTGAAAAAATGGTTTCTCAATATGGATTTAATTTATTTTATAAAAGTGTTGAATTGCGTAAACTATGTTGTAATATAAGAAAGGTTAAGCCATTAGAAAGAGCATTAAAAGATTTATCTGCATGGATTTGTGGATTAAGACGCGAGCAATCAATTACAAGAATTGGAATTAAAAAAATTGAGATTGATTATGCGCATAATTCAATTTTAAAAATAAATCCTATTGCTGATTGGACAGAAAAACAGGTTTGGGATTATATAAAAGAAAATAATGTTCCATATAATACTCTTCATGATAAAGGATATCCAAGTATTGGTTGTGCTCCATGTACTCGTGCTATAAAACCTGGTGAAGATATTCGTGCAGGACGTTGGTGGTGGGAACCCCCTGAAAAAAAGGAATGTGGATTGCATCTTAAAGAGGAAAAATTAAAATAAAAATTTTTAAAATTTAAACTTTCAGGAGAAATTAAGATGATTGAACCACATGGTGGAAAGTTAATAAATAGAATTGTTAGCGAACAAGAGAAAAAAAGATTAAAAGATAAAATATTTGTTATGAAAAGTATTAAATTAAATAGAAGACAAGTATCTGATTTAGAAATGATTGCCATTGGTGCTTTTAGTCCATTAGAAGGATTTATGGGAAAAAATGACTATGAGAATGTTTTGCATAATATGAGATTATCTAATAATTTAGTTTGGCCTATTCCAATAACTCTTGCTGTTGATAAAGACCAAGTAAAACGTTTTGAGATAGGTGAGGATATTTCTCTTTTAGATGAATTTGGGAAAGTCGTTGGAATTCTTCATCTAAAAGAGGTCTACTCATATGATAAAGAATTAGAAGCAGAAAAAATATATAGAACAAAAGATGAAAAACACCCAGGTGTTAAAGCAGTTTATTCTCAGGGTGATACTCTACTTGGAGGCGAAGTAACTCTTCTTGAAAAACCAAAACATATTGAATTTAATAAGTATTATCTAACTCCACAAGAGACAAGAAATATTTTTAAAGAAAGAGGATGGAAGACAGTTGTTGGTTTTCAGACAAGAAACCCTATACATCGTGCACATGAATATATTCAAAAATGTGCTTTAGAAATTTATGATGGTTTATTTTTACATCCGATTGTTGGAGAAACAAAATCAGACGATATACCAGCAGAAATTAGGATGAGATGTTATGAAGTTTTAATAGAAAATTATTATCCAAAAGAAAGAGTTGTTCTGTCAATAAATCCTGCTTATATGAGATATGCTGGACCAAGAGAAGCAATTTTTCATGCAATTGTAAGGAAAAATTATGGTTGCACACATTTTATAGTTGGTAGAGACCATGCTGGTGTTGGAAACTATTATGGTCCTTACGATGCACAAAAAATTTTTTTAGAATTTAAACCCGAAGAATTAGGAATAATTCCGCTATTTTTTGAAAATGCTTTTTATTGTAAAAAATGTAGTAGTATGGCTACATTAAAAACTTGTCCACATAGCAAAGAAGAATGGATATTTTTAAGTGGAACAAAAGTTCGTGAAATGTTACAAGGAGAAGAAATTCCACCACTTGAATTTACTCGTCCTGAAGTTGCAAAAATATTAATTGAAGGAATAAAACAAAAAAGAGTAGATTACAATATATGAAAGAAATAATAATTTTATTAATTATTTCAATATTTTTAGGAATGAATATGGGAGCATCTGGTTTTTCTGTATCATTTACACCATCATATGGAAGTGGTTTATTAACAAAAAAAACAGCGAGTTTATTTTATGCAATTTTTGTTCTAATCGGTGGAATTTCTCTTGGTCCAAGAGTAGTTGCTACTCTTACTACAAAAATTTCACAAACATCATTTGGTAATTCTTCTGGACTGATAATAATTATTACAGCAGCAATCACTATGTTTATTACTAATTTACTTAAAATCCCACAATCAACAAGTTTTATAACTGTAAGCGCTTTTGCAGGTGCTGCTTATTATTATCATAAAGTAAACTGGTATACAATTCTAAAAATTTTTTATGCAGCAATTTTATTTTCTTTTTTAACATTTTTTGTAACATATCTTATTAAAAAAATTTTTTATCCGCCAAGAAATAGCAATTTCTGGCTTTATGAAAAATCTTTTGTTCATAATGATAAATTAAAAAAGTTTATTGTTTTTTCTGATTGTTATTCTGCATTTGCTATAGGGACAAACAATATTGCAAATGTAGTAGCTCCAATTTTGATAACTATAAATCTTAACTCAATACTTTGTATTTTTTTAATAGGATTATTTTTTGGGTTGGGTAGTTTAGTTTTTGGTAATAGAGTTATAAACACAGTTTCAAAAGAGATAGTTCCTATAGGACAAATATCAGCAGGGATAATTTCATTTGTTACATCAAGTTTTGTAATAATTGCTTCATTTCTTGGTCTTCCAACTCCTTATGCACAATTTACAACTTTTTCTGTCCTTGCAATAAGCAGTGTAAAAGATGGTTTTTATCTAACACTTAAAAAGTCAATCGTGAAAAAAATATTTTCTGTCTGGATTGCAGTTCCAATTTTGACATTTTTTTTAAGTTATTTATTACATATTTTATTACAAAAATGATATATTTAACAAAAGAACAATTTAGGGATATAACTCAACATGCAAAAGATTCTTATCCAAAAGAAGCATGTGGAATTTTGGCTGGAATTAATGGTAAAGTTGAGAAAGTTTATAAAATGACCAATATTTCAGATAATCCAGAAAGTTGTTATTTTATGAAACCAGAGGAACAACTTAAAGTTTTTAAAGAAATGAGAAAGATACAAATTGAAATGATAGGAATATATCATTCTCATTCAAATACACCTGCATATCCTTCTCAAAGAGATTGTGAATTGGCTTTTTATCCAGAAGTTGACTATGTAATAATTTCATTAAAAGATTTTGATTGCCCTGAAATTCGTAGTTTTAAAATTATAGAAGGTAAAATTAAAGAGGAAAAAATTATAATCAGAAAAAATATTCTTTTTATTGACCTTGATAATTCATTTAATAGTCAAATAGCAGAAGCAATTGTTAATAATTTCTACTGGCAAAAGTTTTATTCATATTCAGCAGGATTAAAGCCATCTGGAACAATTAACCCTTTTGCTGTAGAGGTT
>JAMWCA010000088.1 GCA_023819545.1 Candidatus Omnitrophota bacterium | reverse complement strand
AAAAAAGAAAAGGATTTTAATTGGTTCAAAAAGACAAAAAAAGTCTTATTTACTGGACTTTCTTCAGAACGATTCTTTGAAGACGGTTTGATTTTCCATATACCAATGATAGAAATTAAACCACTTGATGACTATACAGAACTTGATAACTGGATTAAAAAATTAGCAGGCACTAACCACCAACCACTAACCACTAACCACAAAGTTGTTGACTGGATAGTTTTCACAAGCAGGTTCGGTGTTTATTATTTTTTTGATAGATTATTCAAGTTAGGTTATGATACAAGAATTCTAACTGGATTAAAAATAGCAGCGATTGGTTGCTCAACTGCAAATAAATTAAAAGAATATGGTATTGTTGCAGACTTAGTCCCTAAAAATGAATGTTCAATGGGTTTACTTGATGAGTTTAAAAAAATTATTAACCAGAACACTAACCACAAATCACCAACCACTATACTTTTACCACGTTCTGATATTGCTGATAAAGGTTTAACCGACGGATTAACAAAACTCGGGTTTAAAGTTTATCCTGTAGTAGCGTATAAAAATGTTATACCAGAAAATTTGCCCGAATTAGATTTTGATTTTTTTGACGAAATAATTTTTACAAGCCCCTCAACTGTAAGAAATTTTATAAAAAGGTACGGTAAACCACCAAAAAAAATTAAAATAAGAACCATTGGCCCAGTGACTCAAGCGGAAGCAATTAAGTATAAACTGGTATCCACTAGGTATTAAAAATGACTGATAAAGAATACAAACTAACAGAAAAACTTGAAGCTAAAAAAAGGATTTAAGTGAATTGGAGGATTAATATGCAAAACTTATTAGACAGTTTAAAAAACTTACTTCAAAAAGATAGGCGACTTGTTAGTGAAGGTAAACTTTTGAAAAATAAAGTTATAGAACTGGCGATAAAACTTGATAAAGATTTGATAAAACTTCTTTTATCAGATGAAAAGATGAAGAAAGTGTTTTTTGTTAATGTAGATGGTGTTTTGGTTTTTGATAAAGATAAATTTATAAAGTTTGTTTCCAATAAACAATTTTTACCTGATAGTTATACTGCATTTAAGAATAAAATTGGTTTGATTGATGAACAAGGAGAATTTATAAGCGAGAAAAAAGAAGTTGTTTTATCTTGGCCTTACAAAGATTGTGTATTAGAAGGCGGGATAACAAAAGAAGATCAAAAACGAGATGAAATTTTCTGGAATGAGACATTAGCTCCAGATGAGGTCAGCCGTTTGCTTGACCCAAAAGTGTTTACTAACGCAAAAAGGATTGATAAAGTAGAAAGATGAAAACTAAAAACAATGTTCAATTAACATTAGAAAATTTAGAAGCAAATCATCTTACTCATAATGTAATTATATTAAATAAAGAAAAATTTATTGAGGTTTTATCTGATATTGCTAACTTAGATGATTTAATCTCTATTAAAAATAGAGCTGTTATCTTAAAAGATATCTTAATCAATAATAAAAAAGATCAACAGGGTTTAATAAATATTGATGTTAATGGAGATACTATCTTATTACGTAAAGATGTTCTTATAACTGAATTAAATCAAATTTTAAAATCACAGACAATAACAAGAGCAAGATATTATCTTGACAGATTACGGAATAGTGTCCAAAAAGTTAAAACTTCTAAAATCAACGATATAAATCTTCTCAGGTGGAAGGAATATGATGAGATTATTACCGATAGTCTTTGGATATTAAGTAAGAGAGATACTTCAGGAGTACACCAGGGTTGGTATTGGGGAAATTTTATTCCTCAAATTCCTCGTCAAATGATGTTGAGATACACTAAAAAAGGGGAATGGGTTTTAGATGCTTTTGTCGGTAGTGGAACAACTTTAATCGAGTGTAGAAGATTAGGAAGAAACGGTATTGGTATAGAATTAAATCCTGAAGTTGCAAAAAAAGCAAAAGAGATAATCGAAAAAGAGGAAAATAGGTTTAATGTGGTTAGTGAGGTAATTGTTAAAGATAGTAGAACAGTGGAACTAAAAGAAATTTTAAAAAAATATAACATCAAGGAAGTTCAACTTCTTATTATGCATCCACCGTATCACGATATTATTAAATTTTCAAAAGATATAAATGATCTTTCTAATGCGAGGAATACGGAAGAATTTTTAAAAATGTTTGGTGAAGTTGTAGATAATTTGACTACTTATTTGGAAAAAGGGAGATATTTTGTTTTGGTTATTGGTGATAAATATTCTAAGGGTGAATGGATACCTTTAGGTTTTTATTGCATGCAAGAAGTTTTAAAAAGAGGATATCTATTGAAAAGTATAATTGTTAAGAATTTTGAAGGAACAAGAGGGAAAAGGAATCAAAAAGAACTATGGAGATATAGGGCGTTGGTTGGTGGGTTCTATATTTTTAAACATGAATATATTATGCTATTCAAAAAAAATAGGGAATAAAAGCTATGCCGTTATTAAGTCGAAAGGAAGTATTAAATCTAAAACTTAGTTGTATTCCATTACCACAGTTGAAAACCTTTGCTTTGAATTTTAGTGTAGGAAATATTGGTTCGGCCAACGAAATTATCAAAAAAGTTTTGAATAAGGAGCCCGAAGAAAAGGTTATAGACGAATTTATAAAACAGAAATACACAGAAAAGATTCAAGAAAGAAGAAGAATTATTTCTGATGAAGATTTAAAGAAGGAATTAATGAAAGTGAAGACTTTTTCTTGGGGTGTGGTTCAAGGGCAGTTAGATCAGAAGATACAAACAGAATATGTAAGGAAAATTGTTTGTTATGAAGATTTGTTAAATAATGTCAAAGTAAAACTTCATGATGATATCACAAAATATGTAATATGTACTTGGTTTAACTATTGGACAACTGTTTTGATAGAAGAGCATATAAGTACCCATCCAAGAGTAGTTCCTACTATTAAAAATATAAAAGGTGTTGATATTTTTTTTGATGGGCAACCATTTGATTTGAAGGTAACATATTTACCTCGTGGATATAATCCAAAAGATGCAATAAAAAATCCCTCTGAATTAGCAATCTGGATGTATGAGAATCAAGGTGCTCAAAGATTCGGTGCTGATAATCGGTTATTTGTTGTATTATTAGATAAAGATAATCCTGAGAAAAGTTGGGAATTAAAAAGAGATTTTACTCTTGTATTCCAAGAAATTGATAATTTCTTTAATAGAGAAACAGTTTCAAAAAAAGATGAGATTGTTTTTACATTTGGAAGAAAAACATATACAGCTGTTACAAAAGTTTTAATAATAACAAAATGAAAAATTTGTTGATGAAATAAAAAAAGCAAAAACAAAAGAGGAGATAAAGAAATTATGGGATAAAATGAAAGGGAAAGCATTTTTAAGTTATAAAGTTGATATTAGAACCATTGATGAACACGCTAAAGATTTTGATGAATTATCTCTTGAGGACCAGAAAAGATTTTTATATGAGTGTTTAGATAAAAACCACCTATATGTTAATTACAGCGAAATTGAAGATAAAGAGTATGGAGTAAGTGAAAAGGATAAAAAGTTAAATAGAGGGTTTTATAAAGTATAATATGATAATATGAAAATTTCAAGATTAGAAATAAAAAATTTCAGGTCAATCAAACACTTAACTATCGAACCAGAAAGCTTGTGTGCTTTAATTGGGCCAAACAGTGTTGGTAAAACTAATATTCTTAGAGCCATAGATTTAGTATTGGGAGAAGGGTGGACCACAAAAGCGAAAGTTGCAAGAGAATTATTTTATGATCCAAGTGAACCGATTTTAATTGAACTTAACTTTAATCCGGTAGTGGAATATTCTTACATTGACAAGTACAAACAGGAAAGAAAAAACATAGTTAACTCTATCAGATTAGAAATGAGACTCGAACCTGAACTTTCTGTTAAAACAACAATCAATAACGGACAGGACTTTTATTATCAAGAAAATTTTAAGAAGGAATGTCATTTTATTTATATTCCTGCGGAGAGGAATTTAACAGATGAATTACGTGTTAGTCAGTGGACTCTTTTAGGCAAGTTAATGAAACTTATTTATGAAAATTATCTAAAACATTATAAAAGTGATGAAGAAAGTTTAAAGAATAATTTTTCAGAAAAAATTAAACCAGCAAAGGAATTTTTAGAAAGAGATTTCAATCCGCAAGTAGTTACTTTTAAAAAGTTTGTTGATACATTTCAAAAATATTGTGAGATAAATAGCGGAGGCCTTGGTAGTAAATTTACTCCAAAGCTGAATATTTATAATTTAAATTGGTTTTATAAGACTCTTCAAATAAGCATAAAAGAAGACGAATTTTTAGAAAAAGATTTTGATGCTGAAGAAGTCGGTGCAGGAATGCAAAATTTATTATTGATTTCTATATTCCAAACTTACGCAGAATTAATGGGTGGAAAAGTTATTTTTGGAATAGAAGAACCCGAAAATTTCTTATATCCAAATGCCCAAAGAAGTCTTTATCAATCTTTTAGAGAAATTTCTAAAAAATCTCAAATATTCTATACAACACACAACCCAAATTTTATTGATGCTTTTTATGCTTACGAAATAGTAATATTAAGAAAAACAAAAGAGAAAGGAACAATAGCTTTGCAAAAAAATAAAAAATATTTAACGAGGGAAACGGCTGAAAGAGAAAAATTTAGAATCTATACTCATTTCAACCCTGAAAGGAATGAAATATTTTTTGCTAAAAAGATTCTTTTAGTTGAGGGGGCGGCGGATAAAATTTTGTGGACAACGCTTTGCAAAAAAAGGTGGAATTTTGATTTAAATAAAAACGGGGTTTCTATTGTTGAATGCGGTGGCAAGGGTGGAGTGAATTATTTTGTTGGAGTTTGCAAGTTGGTTGGTATACAAGATTATTTTGCGATATGGGACCAAGATAGTGAGGAAGAATATAACCCTCGGGAAGACTGGCTTACAGAGATAAAAGATAGCAAGGGAATAGAAATACCGGGAAATTTAGAAAAATTTTTAAAATTACCGGAAGGGAAAGGGGCTGATAAAGTAAAGAATGCTTACGAATGGGCAATTAACGAAAACAATGAAATTCCTGAATTATTTTTGAGGATTAAAAATTTTTTAGAATTAGAGAAAGAAAATGGAGAGGAAGAAATATTAGAAGAATCCAATAAGAATTTTTATTAATTAGGTTACATTTTAATTTATGCTCTACGAAACTTTTAATTCATTAAAAGAAGCGCACGGAGAAGATTATTTTAAATCAAGAATTGACCTAGAAATAGTTCAAAATCTTAATCCTAAATTTGAATTGCGGGAATATCAGAAAGAAATATTAGGTCGGTTTAATTTTTATCTTAAGGAATATCAAAGAAGACAATTTCCTGCACATTTACTCTTTCATATGGCAACCGGTTCAGGTAAAATAAAAACCGAGTTTGAAATACATAACTCTATAGAGATCGGAGGATTAATATGCAAAACTTATTAGACAGTTTAAAAAACTTACTTCAAAAAGACGAACGACTTGTTAGTGAAGGTGAACTTTTGAAAAATAAAGTTATAGAACTGGCGATAAAACTTGATAAAGATTTGATAAAGTTTCTTTTTTCAGATATAGGAGAGATTCACTATGAGTGACGATATAAATTACAAACCACAAAAAGAAAAAATTGGTGATTATGATATAG
>JAMWCA010000087.1 GCA_023819545.1 Candidatus Omnitrophota bacterium | reverse complement strand
TGTAATCTCTATACAAGTGGAAAATCAGGGTCAACTATCCAGTCCTGTAAATAAACTGCTCTCATATGATAAATTTTTCCAATCTTTCCCTGTTCAATAAGTTTTTTGGCTAGTCCAATAGCAGGTAATTTTCTATAATTAAAACATATAGCATGTTTTACATTATATTTTTCAACTGCGTCAAGCATTTCATAAGCATCCTTTAATGTTGAAGCAAGTGGCTTTTCACAGAATACAATTTTTCCATTTTTTGCTGCTTCTATTGCTATTTCCTTATGTGCATTTGGTGGAGTTGTTATATCAATCAAATCAATATCTTTTCTTTCAACAACTTTTTTCCAATCAGTTTCATATTCAAGCCATCCAAATTTTTCTTTTGCTTGACTTACTGCTTTCTCTGTTCTTCCACAAATAACTTTCATAACTGGATTAATTGGAAGGTCAAAAAATAAAGAGACATTTTTATATGCAAATGAATGTGCTTTTCCCATAAATTTATATCCAATAAGAGCAACATTAATTTCTTTATTCATCTTTTTCCTCCTTTTTTTCAGGTTTTAAAAGACCTGCCTTTTCTTTCACTTTTTTCTCTAATTCTTTATAAAGATTTGGATTTTTTTTCAAATTTTCAATGATATTTTCTACTCCTTGACCAATTGTTTTCCCTTCATAAGAAAAATAACTTCCTTTCTTTTCAAAAATTCCATAATTTAAACACGCTTCAATCAGAGATGATTCCTTACTTATACCTTGTCCATAATAAATATCAAGTTCAGTTTCTTTAAATGGGGGAGCAACTTTATTCTTAACAACTTTTACCTTAATTCTATTACCTATAATATCATTTCCCTTCTTTATGCTATCTATTTTCCTTACTTCTAAACGAACTGATGCATAAAATTTCAAAGCCCTTCCTCCTGGAGTTGTTTCTGGATTTCCGAAAAAAACACCTATTTTTTCTCTAACCTGATTAATAAAAATTGCTGCTGTTTTTGATTTACTGATATAACCGGTAAGTTTTCTCAATGCCTGAGACATCAATCTTGCTTGAAGTCCCATAACACTATCACCCATTTCCCCTTCAAGTTCTGCCCTTGGAACAAGTGCTGCAACAGAATCAATAACAACAACATCTATAGCATTACTTCTTATAAGCGCCTCTGCTATTTCAAGGGCCTGTTCACCAGTATCTGGTTGGCTAACAAGCATATCCTCAATATTTACACCAAGCGCTTTTGCATAGTTTGGGTCAAGTGCATGTTCAGCATCAATAAAAGCAACAGAACCACCTTGTTTTTGTGCTTGAGCAAGAATTTGGAGTGCAAGTGTTGTTTTCCCACTTGCTTCCTGACCAAAAATCTCTGTTATCCTACCCCTTGGAATTCCACCAACCCCTAAAGCAATATCAAGTGAAATCGCACCTGTTGGAATTACTTCTACCTCAATTAACTTTTTTTCTCCAAGTCGCATTATAGAACCCTTACCAAACTCTTTCTCTATTTGGGATATTGCGATTTCAAGTGCTTTTTCTTTATCCATTTTTTGCTCCTCCTATTTTCATTATAATAACTTTTTAAAACTTAAAAGTCAACCTTTCTCCCGGATTGTAGGCGAGCGTGGGGAATTATTGTCTGAATTGGAATTGGGCAACAATTTTGTAAATTGGGCCCTCAGGCATTAATCTACTTTCAAACAACTGAAAAGATATAACTCTAAATTTACCAAATAAAAAGTTATTATACTTTTCAGAAATCTCTTTTATAAAGTTAAGATTTGGAATGCTTTTAAATCTTGCGACAGTTATATGTGAAACAAAATCTTTTTCTTTTTCAAAACCAAATTGATTCATTGCTTGTTCTATTTTTTCGTTAAGTTTCTTTAAAAATCCTTCATCTTGTACACCAACCCATAAAACCCTCGTCTTTTTTTCGGAAGGAAAAACACCAATCCCTTTTACTTCAACTTCAAAACTCTTAAAATCTAATGTAGATTTTTTAAGTTTTTCCTTTATTTTATCAATATCTTTTTCTTCAACTTCACCAAGAAATTTTAAAGTGATATGTAAGTTTTCAGTTTTTACTGGTTTTGCTTCTTTTATCTTTTTTAATCTTTCAATTACTTGTTTTAAATTTTCTTTTATATTTTCGGGTAAATCAATTCCAATAAAAGTTCTCATTTTTTAAGCCACGGCATCATATCTCGCATCTTTTTACCAACCTTTTCTATTAGGTGCTCTTCAGATTGTCTCCTTAAAGCATTAAAAACAGGTCTTCCTACCCTATTTTCTAATATCCATTCCCTTGCAAACTCTCCTGTCTGAATCTCTTTCAATATCTTCTTCATTTCCTCTTTCACACTCTGATTTATAACCCTTGGTCCTCTTGTCATATCACCATATTCTGCTGTATCACTTATAACATATCTCATTCCCTGTATCCCTCTTTCAATTATCAAATCAACAATAAGTTTTAATTCATGGCATGTCTCATAATAAGCAACCTCTGGCTGATAACCTGCTTCAACAAGTATTTCAAATGCTGCCTTAATTAAAGAAGTAACCCCTCCACAAAGTATAACTTGCTCTCCAAACAGATCTGTTTCTGTTTCTTCTTTAAATGTTGTTTCAACAACTCCACATCTTGTCCCTCCAAGACCTTTAGCATAAGCAAGCCCTATTTGCAAAGTATCTCCACTTGGGTCTTGATAAACTGCAACAAGACAAGGGACTCCTTGTCCTTTTGTAAATTGGTCTCTGACTAAATCCCCTGGACCCTTAGGGGCAACCATAAAAACATTTATATCAGATGGCGGAACGATTTGATTATAATGAATTGAAAAACCATGAGCAAAACCAATATATTTCCCTTTTTTTAAGTTTGGACCAATTTCATTTTTATAAACTTCTGGCTGAAGATTATCCTGAACTAAAATCATTATAACATCTGCTTTTTCTGTTAATTGATTTGCTTGAATAGGTTCAAATCCATCATTTTTTGCTTTTTCATAATTAACAGAACCTTTTAACTCACTTACAATAAGATTTAAGCCACTGTCTCTTAAATTCAATGCATGTGCTCTCCCTTGACTTCCATAGCCAATAATTCCAATTACTTTATCCTTTAAAAATTTTAAATCAGCATCAGAATCATAATAAATTTTTGACATATTTTCCTCCTTTTTATTTAAATTCTCTTGTAATAGCAATTTTCCCTGTTCTTATAACTTCTTTAATTCCAAAAGTTTTAAGCAGATCCAACATCGCTCTTATTTTAGAATCAACTCCAGATATTTCTATTGTTAATGTTTTTTTACCAACGTCTACAATTTTGCCTCTAAAAATACTTACAAGTTGCATAACTTCTTGTCTTTCATTAAAAGAGTGAGTATTTACTTTTATTAAAGCAAGTTCTCTTTCTATGTGTTCTTCCTTGGTCAAATCCTGAACTTTTATAACATCAATAAGTTTATTCAATTGTTTATAAATTTGTTCAAGAATTTTCTCATCACCTTTAACAACTATAACCATTCTTGAAATAGATGGGTCTTCTGTTTCTGCAACAGATAAACTGTCAATATTATAACCTCTTGCTGAAAAAAGACCTGCTATCCTTGCAAGAACTCCAAATCTATTTTCAACAGTTACTGAAATTATATGTGATTGATTTTGGTCGTTTTTCTTCATTTTGCCTCCATTTATGCTAAACCATCAAGAATTTCTGTTAATGAAGCACCTGCTGGCACCATAGGAAATACATTCTCCTCTGGTTCAATTCTACAATCAACAAAAACAACTTTTTCTTTCTCTTCAAGAACCTTTGGTAAAATATTATCAAATTCCTGTTCGTTAGTAACTCTATAACCAATTGCTCCATAGCTTTCAGCAAGTTTAACAAAATCAGGTTGCCCTCCTTCAAGACAAGTAAAAGCATATCTTCTGTTATAAAAAAGTTGTTGCCATTGTCTCACCATTCCAAGATAACAGTTATTCAAGATAAAGACCTTAACAGGTATTTTATTATAAACAGCAGTTGCAAGTTCTTGAATATTCATCTGTATACTACCATCTCCTGCAATATCTATAACAATCTTTTCAGGATTGGCAACCTTTGCTCCTATCGCAGCAGGAAACCCATACCCCATAGTTCCAAGACCACCCGATGTGATTAAAGTCCTTGGTTTTTTAAATTTATAGTATTGTGCAGTCCACATTTGATTTTGTCCAACTTCAGTACAAATAATTGCATCCCCTTTGGTATATTCAGAAATTTTTTCAATTATGTATTGTGGCTTAAACCCATTTCTTTCATATTTTAAAGGGAATTTTTCTTTCCACTCTTTTATTTTTTTCAACCATTCATCTATATCAATCTTTTCTGCAATTTCATTTAACTTTTTTAAAACAAGTTTTGCATCACCAACTATAGGAACATCAACTTCAACATTTTTACTTATAGCGGATGGGTCTATATCTATGTGGATTATTTTAGCATTAGGTGCAAATTCATCTATTTTACCAGTAACTCTATCATCAAATCTACACCCAACTGAAATTAAAAGGTCTGCTTCACTTATAGCAAAATTCGCATATTTTGTTCCATGCATCCCTGGCATACCAAGGGAATACTCCCACTCAACATCAATAGAACCAAGGCCAAGTAAAGTAAAAGTGACTGGAATATTTGTTTTTTCTAAAAATTTTTTCAATTCTTCACTTGCATTTGAAATTATAACTCCACCTCCTGCTATCAAAACTGGTTTTTTTGAACTCTTGATCAAATCCCATGCTTTTTTTATTTGTAAAGGATGACCTTCATATTTTGGTTTATAACTTCTAATTTCAACCTTCTCTGGCCAGTAAAATTCTCCTTCTTTCCTTTGAATATCTACAGGAAAATCAATCAAAACAGGTCCTGGACGACCTGTTCTTGCAATATAAAATGCTTCTCTTACAACCCTTGGAATTTCATTAACATCCTTTATTAAATAGTTATGTTTTGTTATCGGCCTTGTAATTCCTGTTGTATCTACTTCCTGAAAAGCATCATTTCCTATTAAATGAGTTGCAACCTGTCCTGTTATTGCAACTATTGGAACAGAATCCATATAGGCAGTTGCAATACCTGTTACGAGATTTGTAGCTCCTGGGCCACTTGTAGCAAGACAAACACCTACTTTGCCTGAAGAACGAGAAAATCCATCAGCAGCATGAGCAGCACCTTGTTCATGTCTTGTTAAAATAAATCTAATTCCACTATCATATAAAACATCACATAAAGGTAAAACTGCTCCACCTGGATAACCAAAAATTACTTTAACTCCCTCTCTTTTCAAACACTCAACAAAAATTTGTGCACCTTTCATATTAAAATCCTTGTTAGTTTTATTTAATCATAAATTTAAAAATTATCAAAATAAGATTTTTAATTTTCTGAAATTTCCTTACTTCTCTTTTCTGCCGCTTCAATTGCTTTTCTTAAAATATTATTAAATTTCATTTTTTCAAAAACATTTAAACCAGCAATAGTTGTCCCTTTCGGAGAACATACCATCCTTTTCAATTCCTCTGGTTCTTTTCCTGTTTTCAAAATCATTTTCCCTGTTCCATAGAATAAATAAGTTACCAAATCTTTAGCAATCTTTTTGGGAATCCCTTTTTCAATACATATTTTTTCAAACTCTTCTGCTATATAAAACAAAAACCCTGGGCCACTACCACTTATTGCAGTTATTGTGTCAAACTTATTTTCATTTAATTTAAAAACAAATCCTAATGGAGAAAATATTTTTTCTATAGAATTTTCATATTTTTCCCCATATTTATTTGAGCA
>JAMWCA010000086.1 GCA_023819545.1 Candidatus Omnitrophota bacterium | reverse complement strand
GTTTTCTCAAAATTTAATGAGTTAAAAATCACTTATGCTGAAATTTTTCTTTTCCTTTTTTTCGTTTTTTCTATTATTTCATCATCAGTTTCAGAAATTAAAGGCACAGGGACAAGATATAATGCTTATATAGGTAGTTGCTTAATTTTATTTTTTCTCGCAAGAAATTTAATAAAAAACAAAGTAAAAGAAACTTTAATCATTATAATCTTTTTGAGTGTTTTTATAATAACTTTATATGGTATATATCAAAGATTCTGGGGTTTGGAAGCAACAAGAAGATATCTGCTGGAAAATAAAGATTTTTTAAAACAACATCCAGAATTTTTAAAATATTTTTCTCCAACTTTTTTTGAAAGGGCAGAGAGTAGTAGGATTTTTTCTACTTTTATTTACCCTAATATTTATGCAACTTTTCTTATAACTATAATGCCACTTTTATTTTTTTATTTTTTAGTAAATTATAAAAGTTTTTATGGTATTTTTTCAATTTTCCTTTTTTTTCTATCTTTTTTAAATCTTGTTTTAACTGAATCAATCGGAGGGCTATTAATATTCCTTTTTATTTCCCATATTATTCTTCTTCAAATCATCTTTGGAAAAAAAATATTCAAAAAAATCTTACCATTTCTATTAGTTTTTGAAATCTTAATAATTTTTTTGGGTTATGAATTCAAAATACTTCCTCATATACACTCATTGATGGATAGAATGATTTATTGGAAGACAAGTTTTAAGATTATTCATTTGAAACCTTTTTTGGGAATTGGACCTGAAAATTTTAGGTATTACTTTCTAAAGTTTAAACCACCAGAAGGTCTTGAAGCAGTCCATGCTCACAATTTTTTATTGGAAACTTTAGTTGAAAATGGTATATTGGGATTAGTTTTATTATCTTTATTTATCTGGAATCTTTTTATTAGAATTTCAGCAGATAAAAAAGAAAAAATACTAAATACTGGCATCATTTATCTTCTACTTTCTTTTATTCTTCATAACATGGTTGATTTTGGTTTTTATGACCCATCTTTAGGTTTTTTATTTTTTCTTTTTGCTGGTCTTGGTATAGATGAAAACAAAAATAAAATAAAATCAAAACGATTGACAAAATTTTTGTTATGTCTTATTATAATTTCTACAGTATTTAGTATTTTTAAATTGATAAAATTTGAAAATTCGGAGAGGACTAAAAAAATTAGTAAAGAAAAGTTTACTTTTGATGAAAAATTATTTCTACTTGAGTATGCAGAAAAAATGTATGATAAAAATTTTGAAGTGTATTTTGAGAAAGGTAATTTATATATAAACATTTGGAAATTAACAAAGAAAGAAGAATATCTTGATAATGCAATATTAAGTTATAAAAAATCAATTTATTTAAATCCTTACTTTATAAAAGGATATAGACATCTTGCATATATTTATGAGTTAATTGGAGATTATAAACAAGCAGAAAAGATGTATTTGAAGGTTTTAGAGTGCTATCCTAATAAAAAACTTTATAATCTTGAAATTTCAAGTTTCTACAAAAAAATAGGCAATGAAGAAAAATACAAGACCTATTATAACAAAAGTAAGGAATTAAAGGATATAACAATTGAAGAAAAAATTTTATCAGATGAGGTTGAAAAATGGATAAAATTGCATTAATAGAAATTAGGAAGGTTGAAAAAAATCTTTATTTCAAATTGCCTGATGAGATAGATGTTAAACCAAAGGACGTTGTTCTTGTTGAGTTTACGCAAGGAACGGTTGATTATGGGAAAATTTATAAGATTCTTGAATTAAAATCTATTTTCCCTCAGACAATTTCAGGTAAAGTTTTAAGAAAATTGAATGAGAGAGATATCATTATAATTCAAGAAAATAACGAGAAAAAAAAGGAGGCGTTTAATATCTGTCTTGAAAAAATAAAAAGTTATAATTTGCCAATGCGACTTATTGATGCAGATTTCTCTTATGATAAAACAAAACTTACTTTTTATTATTGGGCAGAAGGAAGAATTGACTTTAGAAAACTTGTAAGAGACCTTGCAAAAATTTTCAATTGCAGGATAGAAATGCGACAGATTGGATTAAGAGATGAAGCAAAAATTAAAGGAGGATATGGAATTTGTGGTAGAGAATTATGTTGTATTACTTTTTTAAAGGAATTTGAATCTATTACTATGAGAATGGTTAAAAATCAAAAGTTACCATTAGATATGAATAAAATAACTGGTTTATGCGGAAGATTACTTTGTTGTCTAAGTTATGAAGATGAATTCTATAAAAAAGAAACTGTTGAAAAAAAATGAAATTTTATATCACAACACCCTTATATTATGTTAATGCAGAACCGCACATAGGACACACTTATACTACAGTAGCAGCAGATTGTCTTGCAAGATTTTATAGAATGAAAGGATATGATGTATTTTTCTTAACAGGAACTGATGAACACGGACAGAAAATTTATGAAGCATCAAGAAAAGAAAATTTAACCCCAATTGAACTTGCAGACAGAGTTTCTGAAATATTTAAAAATATGTGGAGAAAAATTAATATCTCATTTGATAGATTTATAAGAACCACAGAAAAGCAACACGAAGATGTTGTAAAAAAGGTCTTTAAAACTCTATTGGAAAAAGGTGAACTTTATAAAGGTGAATATAAAGGTTTTTATTGTATTTATTGCGAAAGTTATGTTAATGTTGAGGATAAAACAAAACCAATTTGTCCTGATTGCAAAAGGGAAGTTTCTGAAATCTCAGAGACATCTTATTTTTTCAAACTATCTAAATACCAAAAAATATTAGAAAATCTTGTTGAAAATACTGAATTTGTGAAACCAGATTTTAGAAAAAATGAAGTTCTGAATTTTATAAAAATGGGATTATCAGATTTAAGTGTTACAAGAAAGAATGTTGTTTGGGGAATAGAATCTCCGACAGATGAAAAGTATACTATTTATGTTTGGTTTGACGCCCTTTTAAATTATTTAAGTGGAATTGGTTATCTTTATGATCAAGAGACATTTAAAAAATACTGGCCACCAGATATTCAGTTGATTGGTAAAGATATTATGAGATTTCACCATATTATCTGGCCTGCAATATTATTATCTTTGAATTTACCGCTACCCAACAAAATATTTGCTCATGGATGGTGGGTTTCTGGTAAAGAAAAAATTTCAAAATCAAAAGGCAATATTATTTCTCCTGAATATTACATTAATGAATATGGAACCGACCCTTTCAGATTTTTTCTTTTAAGGGAAATCCCTTTTGGTCTTGACGGCGAATTTTCAGAAGAAAATTTCAAAAAAAGATATAATAGCGACCTTGTAAATGATTTTGGGAATCTTTTAAATAGGACTTTAAATCTTATTGAGAAAAAATTTGATAATTATGTTCCTGAAGGTGAACTTGATGAAAAAATTGTAGAATTTTCTGAGGATGTTTATAAAAAATATACTAAAAAAATTGAACAAGTTTCTTTTTCAGAGGCAATTGAAGAGATTTGGAATCTTGTTGTATTTTTGAATAAATATCTTGATGAAAAATCTCCATGGAGAGAAAACACAGATAGCGAAAGAACAATTATTTCAGTTTTTTATGGTATTAGAAATTTATTGATTTTTTTGTATCCCTTTATACCACAGACATGTGAAAAAATGATAAATATGCTTGGATTAAAAATAGAAGAAATTAAAAAATTAGAAAATTTCAAAATTAAGTATCCTGGAAGGATTAAAATAGGCAAAAGAGAAATTATATTTCATAGAAAAAAATGAAACCAGTTTTTAAGAGAGTCCTTTTAAAACTTTCAGGAGAAGCTTTGCAAGAAGATAAAAAGGGTGGGATTAGTTCTAATGCATTAATTTCTATCTCAAAAGAAATTAAAAGTATTTGGGAACTTGGATGTGAAATTGGAATAGTTGTTGGAGGTGGTAATATTTATAGAGGAAGCGAAAGAGATAAGGAAGTTATTGAATCAGTTACTGCTGATTATATGGGAATGCTTGCTACTGTTATTAATGGGCTTGCTTTACAAAATGCTCTTGAAAAACTTGGACTTGATACAAGGGTTCAGAGTGCATTTGAAATGCGTCAATTTTGTGAGCCATACATTAGAAGAAGAGCAATCAGACATCTTGAAAAAGGGAGAATTGTAATATTTGTTGGTGGAACAGGTAATCCTTATTTTACAACTGATACAGCAGCAGCATTGAAAGCAGTTGAAATAAAAGCAGAAGTTGTATTAAAAGCAACAAAAGTTGATGGAGTTTATTCAGCAGATCCGTTTAAATATCCTAATGCAAAAAGATATAAAAATTTAAGTTACTTAGAAATAATACAAAAACAACTCAAAATAATGGATGCTCCTGCAATTTCTATGTGTATGGAAAATAAAATCCCTATCATTGTTTTCAATCTATTTAAAAAAAATAATCTTAAAAAAATTGTTTTAGGTAAAGGGATTAAAACAATCATTTCTGAAAAAGGAGGTTTGAATGAGGAATAAGATTTATAAAGAAACAGAACAAAAAATGAAAGGTGTGGTTGAATATTTTTCAAAAGAAATTGCAAAAATGAGAGCAGGTAGAGCTTCTATATCTTTACTTGAAGGAATTTTAGTTGAATGTTATGGTTCAAAAATGCCTATAAATCAAGTTGCGACAATAACAATACCACAACCTCAGATGATTATTATTCAACCATGGGATAAAAGCATTTTTGGAAATGTTTTAAAAGCAATACAGTCAAATAATATTGGTCTTACTCCTATTTCAGATGGAAATACAATCAAAGTTCCTATTCCTCCATTAAGTGAAGAGAGAAGAAAAGAACTTGTGAAAATTTTGTATAATATGGGAGAAGAAGCAAAAGTTGAAATAAGAGAATTAAGAAGGAAGGCAAATGAACAATTAAAAAAAGCAAAAGAGGAAAAACAAATTTCTGAAGATGATATGCATAAAGGAATGGATGAAATACAAAAATTAACCGATAAATTTATAGATGAGATAGATAAAAAAATCAAAGAAAAAGAAAAAGAGATATTAGAAGTATAGATGAAAAACTTTGTTATAGCAATTGATGGTCCAGCTGGTTCAGGGAAAAGCACTGTTGCGAAGATTGTTGCTAAGAAATTAAATTTTTTATATGTTGATACCGGAGCAATGTATAGAGCATTGACTTTGAAAGCGATGAAAGAAAAAATAACTTTTCAAGATGAAAAACGTCTTATTGAAATGGCAAAAAATACAAAAATAGATCTTATTTATGAAAATGAAAATTACAAAGTTTATCTTGATGGAAAAGATGTTTCTGATGAAATAAGAACTGAACAAGTTAGTAAAAATACTTCATACATAGCATCTATTTTAAAAATTAGAGAAATTCTATGGGAAATGCAAAGAAAATATAGAGAGAAATATCATTTAGTTATGGAAGGAAGAGATATTGGAAGCAAAGTTTTCCCTGATGCACAGTTAAAAATTTACCTTGATGCTTCTACTGAAGAAAGAGCTAAAAGAAGATATTTACAACTAAAAGAAATGGGAATTGAACAGGACTTTGAAGAAATAAAAAAAGGAATAGAACAAAGAGATGAGAAAGACAAAAATAGAGAAATTGCTCCCCTTGTAAGAGGAAATGACTATTTTTACATAGATACAACGAATTTAACAATTGACCAGGTTGTAGAAAAAATAATTTCTCTCTTTAAAGAAAAAATACATTAAAATAAAAATCTAACTTAATGACAAATAACAATTTAATTTAGGGGAAAAATATAGTAAGAAAAATAAAAATTGACAAGGCATCCCTATAATTAAGATAACTAAAAGAAATTTTTTTCGCAAC
>JAMWCA010000085.1 GCA_023819545.1 Candidatus Omnitrophota bacterium | reverse complement strand
TCTACTTTTTTGATTAAATTACTTAAAACTTTAATAATATCTTTCTGTAATTTTTCTTTATCATCCTCTAAATTTATATCTAATTTTGCTTTTTCTACAATATTACCATTAAAATCTAAAATTACTGAAATAATATTATAAGGCGCTAATTCACATCCAATAAAAAATCTACTATCAGGAATAATACTTAATAAAGAACAGGGTCTTCCACTCTTTTGATTTTTTTCTTTTTCAACTTCTTTAATTATTCCTTCTTTCTTTAATTCTTTTACAATTTCTGTAATTGTGGCAAATCGCAAATCAAGAATTTCATGTAATTTTTTTCTTGAAATTTTTCCTTTTTCATAAATTTCCTTCAAAACATTTTTTTTATGAAGTGAATATTTTAAACTCATGCTCATAATTTTAACATTTATTCAAATGATTTAAAAGTTATATTTTATGATATAATTTTTCAAATGGAAGAAAAAATAATTGTTTTAAAGTGTGATAGATATGATAAAAGTTTTATATATGAAAAGTTAAATGAAGGAATTAAACTATTGAATTTAAAAAATATTCCAAATAGAATTCTGATAAAACCAAATATGCTTTCTGCAAGAAAACCAGAACAAGGAGTTACAACTCACCCCTTAATTTTATCAGCAATTGTTGAAATTTTTAAAGACAAGAAAATTATTATAGGTGATAGTCCTGCCAATATATCAAAACCGATTGAAGAATATTGGATAAAATGTGGATATAAAGAGATAAGTGAAAAATATAAGATTGAATTAAAAAAATTTGATACATCAATACCTATTGATATCTATATCAACAATAAACTATATAAAATACCTATCACTTCCTTGCTAAATGATTATTATATTTTAAATGTTCCAAAATTTAAAACTCATAATTTAACAACTCTTACGATAGGTATAAAGAATTTATATGGCTTGATACCTAATATAACAAAAACTATTTTACATAGCAAATTTATAAATTCTTATGACTTTTCTTTTTTTCTTGTTGAGTTTTATAAAAAAATAGAAGATAAGATTTTTCTAACAGTTGTTGATGGAATAATCGCAATGGAAGGTGATGGACCTTCTTCTGGGAAATTGAAAAATTTAGGATATATAATAATTGGGGAAAAACCTATTTATGTTGATTATGTTTGCTGTAAACTGATTGGAGTAGAACCAGAAAAGGTTGACTTTATTAAAATTTATAAAGAAAAATATGGAATTGACAAGTTTGAAGTAATTGGAGAATTTCAACAGATAAAAAATTTTAAATTACCATCTACAAAAAAGTATTTTCTTATTAAAAATAGTTTTTTCACAAAATTACTCTCTCCAATTTCAAAATTTTTTAAAATAATACCAGTTATAAAAAAAGAAATTTGTAGAAAATGTTATGCTTGCTATAACATCTGTCCAGTCAAAGCAATCTCAAAGGATTTGAAATTTGACAGAAAAAAATGTATACTATGTCTATGTTGTTTTGAAGTTTGTTCATATAAAGCGATTAAGTTGAAAAAAAGTTTAATTACAAGAATTTTTACTTAAAAATGGAATATGAAAAAATTTTACCAGAAATTATACAAAAAAATGAAAACAAAATCTTACTTTTAGTTCTTGATGGAGTTGGTGGGTTACCTAATCCTGAAACGGGAAAAACAGAACTTGAAACGGCACATATTCCTAATCTTAACTATTTTGCAAAAATTGGTTCATGTGGACTTATAACACCAGTTCTTCCTGGAATAACACCAGGAAGTGGTCCTGGGCATATCGCTCTTTTTGGATACGATCCGATTGAAATACAAATTGGCAGAGGAATCCTTGAATGTCTTGGGATTGGACTTGAAGTTAAAAAGGGAGAAATTGCAATAAGAGGAAATTTTGCAACAATAGATGAAAAAAGAATTGTAATTGATAGAAGAGCAGGGAGAATATCAACTGAACAAAATAAAAAAATTGTTGAGTTAATATCTAAAAATATAAAGGAAATAAAAGGTATAAAAATTAAAATTCAAACAGTTAAAGAACATAGATGTGCAATTATATTGTCTGGTGAAAATTTATCCGAAGATATAACAGAAAATGACCCTGGAAAAGAAGGTTTGCCACTTAAAAACTTTGAACCAACAAGTGAAAAAGGAAAATTTATGGCAGAAATTATGAATCAATTTGAAGAAAAAGTAATATCTCTTTTGAAAAGTTTAAATTCAAAGGCAAATTGTCTACTTTTAAGGGGCTTTTCTACATACCCTGATATCCAACCATTTGAACAAAGATATAAATTAAAAGCATGCTGTATAGCAACCTATCCTATGTATAAGGGCTTATCTAAATTGGTTGGAATGGATATAATTGATTGTGGAGAAACTATAGAAGAGGAAATAGAAACACTAAAAAAAGTTTATAATGATTATGATTTTTTCTTTGTTCATATAAAAAAGACAGATAGTTTTGGAGAAGATGGAAATTTTGAAGGTAAAGTAAAAATACTTGAAGAGATAGATAAAAAAATTGAACCAATTAAAAATATGAATTTTGAAGCAATAGGAATTACTGGCGACCACTCTACTCCTTCAAGATTAAAAAGTCATTCATGGCATCCTGTTCCTTTTGTTTTAGTTTCACCAAATACATTACCAGATCAAGTTGAAAAATTTACGGAAAGAGAATGTGCAAAAGGAATTTTAGGTAATCTTTATTCAAAAAACATCATCTATCTTTTATTAGCATGCTCTTTGAAACTTGGGAAGTTTGGAGCATAAAATGTTTAAAGGCGGAGTTAAGTTATTAGATTTTAAAAGTTTGAGTAAAAATTCAGAAATTGAAGAGTTTAAAGAACCAGATAAGGTTGTAATCCCACTTTCTCAACATACAGGAGCACCAGCAAAACCAGTAGTAAAGAAAGGGGATTACGTTATTGAAGGACAGGTAATTGGTGAAATAAATGGTTTTGTTAGTTCTTATGTGCATTCTTCTATTTCAGGAAAAGTAGTTGATATTTTACCATGGAATTTGCCTACAAATAGAAAATTCTTAAGTATTATTATTGAAAATGATGGACAGAAAAAAAGTATTGAAAAAATTAAAAGGGACTGGTTGAAATTAGAAAGTAATGAAATAATAAACATAGTAAGAGAATCTGGAATTGTCGGATTAGGTGGTGCTGCTTTTCCAACTCATGTAAAGTTAACTATACCTGAGGGAAAGAAGGTAGAATTTATTATAATTAACGGATGTGAGTGTGAACCATTTTTAACTTGTGATTATAGAGTTCTTAAACAATATACAGATGAAGTTATTGAAGGTCTTCAAATTATATGTAAAGCAACAAATGTTAAAAAAGCATTTATTGGAATTGAGCATAACAAAATTGACCTTGTCCCACTTCTTAATAATTCAATAAAAAATCTTAAAATATACCTTGAAGTTGAAATAAAAATTCTTCCAGAAAAATATCCTCAGGGAAGTGAAAAACATTTAATCAAATCAATCTTAAATAGAGAAATCCCATCTGGTGGATTACCAATTGATGTTGGATGTTTAGTTTTTAATGTTCAAACAACTATGGCGGTTAAAAGGGCTGTCTGTGATGGAATACCTCTAACAGAAAGAATTTTAACCTGTAGTGGTCTTGTTAAAAGTCCAAAAAATTTAAAGGTTAAAATCGGGACTTTAATCTCTGAAATTTTAAATTTTTGTGAAGGAGAAATAAAGAGTAAAAGAAAGTTAGTTGTTGGTGGACCTATGATGGGAATACAGATACCATATCCAGATGTTCCTGTTATAAAGGGAACAACTGGTATTTTATTACTTCCAGAAGAAAATATTCCTGAAAAAGTTCAACCTTGTATTAGATGTGGTAAATGTCTTGAAGTTTGTCCAATGTTTCTTGCTCCAAGTGAAATAGGAAGATATGTTGAAAAAGATAGATTTGACAAATGTGAAAATTTAAATGTTTTTGATTGTATTGAATGTGGTTGTTGTAGTTATATATGTCCATCAAAAAGACCACTTGTTGATTTTATAAAATATGCAAAATTTAAATTGAGGAAAAAATGAGTAATAAAATTTATTGTTCTCCACATTTACATAGTTCTGAAACAACTGGAAAAATTATGTTTTATGTAGTTATTTCTCTTTTACCAGCAACAATAGGGGGTATTTACTTTTTTGGTTTATATGTTTTGAAAGTTATTTTAGTTTCAATTATTTCCTGTGTTTTCAGTGAATTTCTTTTTCAAATTTTATTAAAGAAAGAAATAAAAATATTAGATGGAAGTGCAGTTGTTACTGGAATACTCTTTGCGTTTGTTCTCCCTCCAAGAATTCCTCTATGGCTGGTTATGATAGGTGGATTTCTTGCAATTTTTCTTGTTAAAGAACTATTTGGAGGTCTTGGATTTAATATTTTCAATCCTGCCTTAACAGCAAGAGCAATTTTACTGGCCTCTTATCCTGTTGAAATGACCAAATTTACAAAGCCATTTGATTACAATATTGATGCTATAACTTCACCTACACCTTTATTTATTATTAAAGAAAAAATGAATATTCAATTACCTTCTTTATGGCAGATGTTTATTGGGAATAGAAGTGGTTGTATAGGAGAAACAAGTGTCTTACTTTTACTTTTAGGTGCTATATTCCTATTGTATAAAAAGGTTATAACCTGGCATATACCAATCTTATATATCCTAACAGTCGCAATTTTATCTTTACTTACAAAAGAAAATATAGGTTATCAAATATTAGGCGGAGGTCTCATTTTAGGTGCGTTTTTCATGGCAACTGATTATGTTACTTCACCAATTACAAAAAATGGTAAAATAATATTTGGAATCGGATGTGGAATGATAACATTTTTAATTAGAAAAGTTGGTGGTTATCCAGAGGGAGTTTGTTATTCTATATTGTTTATGAATACACTTGTTCCTTTGATAAATAAATATACCTTACCTAAGAAATTTGGGAGCAAAAAATGAGAAGAAAAGAAATTTTACATGGAATATTAGTATTAACATTTATCTCTATGCTCTCTGGATACCTTCTTGCCCAAATTTATAGCACTACAAAACCAAAAATTGAAGAAGTAAAAAAACAGGAAGAAGAAAAATTAAATAAAGAGTTATTCCCTGAAGGGGTAAAATTTGAAGAAAAAGAAGTAAATAAAATCAAATATCTTTCTGTTTTGAATGAAAATAATGAAGAAATAGGTAAAATTTTTGATGTAAAGACACTTGGTTATGGAGGATATATATATTTAAAGGTTGGACTTGATAATGAAAACAAGATTAAGAGAATAAAGATAAAGCAACATAACGAAACTCCTGGACTTGGTTCAAAAATAACTAATGATAGGTTTTTAAATCAATTTATAGGGAAAATAAAAGACGAAATTTATCTGAAAAATGATAAAATAGATGGGAAAATAGATGCAATTACAGGAGCAACTATTTCTTCAAGGGCAGTTGTTGAAGGGGTAAGACAAATTATTGAAAAAATTACGGAGAGAAAATGAAAATATCTTATTTTCTTGGTAGTCCGAGAAAAAATGGAAATACTTTTAAATTGTTAAAATTAGTGGATGATAAACTGAAAAAAATTGGCTATAAAACAGAAATAATTTATCTTATAGATAAAAACATAAAAGGTTGTATTGAATGTTTTGAATGTCAAAAAGTAAAAGATAAACCCAATTGTTCCATTAATGATGATATGCAAAAATTATATGAAAAAATTTTAAAATCAGATTGTATCATTCTTGCTAGTCCTGTATTTTGTTGGTCTTTTTCATGGCTTCTTAAATCCTTTATTGACAGAACTTATTGTTTTGACAAATATAATGAAGATGGAACATATATTTCTCTTGTTGAAGGTAAGAAAAGTGGTCT
>JAMWCA010000084.1 GCA_023819545.1 Candidatus Omnitrophota bacterium | reverse complement strand
TTTCAGATAATTTGCGATAAATTTTGTAATAATATAGAAGTGAAAGGAAATTAACAAAACACCATCCTTCTAAACTATAATCGCTTCTCATATAACTTCTATCTCTTTTATCAAGTCAAATTTATAAGAAAAATCTAAAAATAGTTTTCAAAATCCTCCGAAAATAAACTATTATCAACAAATTGAACAAAAAACATTCCGCTTAACTTTCTAAAAAAATCTAAATCTTTTCTTCAAAATAGGTCCCTTAAACACTCATATTACTTAAATTTGTGGGAAGTTACGGTTTAATTTTTCATAAGGATTTTTTCAGAATAAACAAATATGTGGTCTATAATAGTTATAAAATTTCTCATATATCTTTTCTCTAATTCTGCTTTATTATCTGGTTTAATTGTATTTATCTTAAAAGGTAAATTTTGTTTATCTGAAAAAACTTACACCTTGTAGGTGAAATTTCGGGTCGTTATTTGAATTCGCGCTCACTAAATACTTCTGCTTGGAATATATAAAGTTCTGTTTTTGGGTCTTTCCATGCATCTGGTGGCAACCCTGCTTTATGTAAACATAAATAACTTAAAAATTCTTCCTTTGACCAACCAGTTTCTTCAGCAACTTGTGGTAAAAAAACACCCTGATTAAAACCCTTTTTCACTATTACTCCATCTCTTCCAAGAACAATTTCATCTGCATTTTTTACTCTCTTAGGAATAGTCAAAACAGAGATTTCTATTTCTATATCTTTTAATTCTTCAAAAACAACTGGTCGGAATCTTGGGTCTTTCACTGCTGAATTGATTGCCATGGTTCTTACAGCAAGATAAAGTGGCTCAACACCTTCTATATATCCGATACATCCTCTCAACTCTCCTTTTTTCTTTAAAGTTACAAAGACCCCTCTTTTTTCAAGCAGAACAGGGTCATCTACTTTAATTTCAGGAAGTTTTTTACCTGATAAATAGTTTTCAAGTGTTTCTCTTGCTATTCTTAATAATAGGGACTTTTGTTTTTCTGTTAGCATATCCCCTCCTTTTTTTTCTTTTTTCAATATTACAGCACTTCCATATCCAACAACCTTACTTTTATCTCCAATTGTATCACCTGAATTTGCATAGTTTAAGATTTCTACTTCATAATCAGGATATTTTTCAGCAATTTTAAGTAGGATAAATACAGCAGCATCTCCACACATTTCAATTTTTTTTGATGAAAGATATGAATAAATTAAGTTTATGTTTTTTGATTTTAATGTTTCAAGTAATAGAAGGTCTTTCTGTTTTGCTAATTCATAAGGATAATAATGAGAAAGGTCTGTACTAACTACTATAATCCAGTTTTTTTTCTCTTTTAATACATCATATAAATCATTTGCAATTAATTCAACATTTTCTTTTGATGCATCACCAACTAAAACTGGGAAAATTTTAAAGTTTTTTAATATATACTGTAAAAAAGGAATTTCTACTTCAAGAGAGTGTTCATAATCAAGTAATGTTTTATTGACAGAAAAATTTTTCTTTTTATACAGTTTTTCAAAAATATTTTTGTCTATCTCAACATTTCCTAACGGAGTTTCCCAACCATCTCTATCATCAATTATTGCGCCTTTGAAAATACTGTGATGACTCTTTCCAATTAAAATAACTGTTTTTATATTTATTCCCTGAAGTAGTTTAAAAGAATAGGCAGCAACCTGTCCTGAATAAATATAACCAGCATGAGGAGCAATAATTCCTATTATTTTTTCTTTTTCTACTTTTTCCTTATAATTCACATTTTTAAAAAAAGTGTCAAGTTGTTTTTTTAAAACTTCTTTATCAGAAGGATAAAATGAACCAGAATATGCTGGCTTTCTATATTGTTGAGGGAAAATTAAAGAAATAAACAAAAATAAGAAAAAAAAATATTTTTTTCATTCCCATACCCCCTCAATTTTAGTTTTACAGAAATTACATCTTCCATTTTTTATATTATTTTCAAGAACAAAAAATCCTCTCCTTTTAATCAAAATTTTACCACATTTAGGACAGTAAGTATTTTCATATTGAGAATTTTCAACATTACCAATATAAACATATTTTAAACCAACATCCTTTGCAATTTTTACTGCACTTTCAAGTGTTTCAACAGGAGTTGATGGGACATGAAGCATTAAATATCTTGGATGAAATCTTGAAAAATGTATTGGAACATTTTCTCCAAGATTTTTCTTTATCCATATACACATATTTCTTATTTCTTCTGGTTTATCATTATATCCTGGAATTATAAGGTTTGTTATTTCAATCCAAATTTTATTTTTCTTTAAAATTTTTAAAGTATTTAAAATTACTTCAAGTTCTCCTTCACATATATTTCTATAAAATTTATTATTAAATCCTTTAAGGTCAACATTTACAGCATCTAAATATTTACAAAGATTTTCAAGTGGTTGGGGATTTATAAAGCCAGCAGTATGCACTATATTTTTTATTCCTTTTGATTTTGCTATTTTCGCTGTATCAAGCATATACTCATAAAAATTAACTGGTTCAGAATAAGTATAAGCAATTGAAGGACATTTATATTTTATTGCATATTCAACAACTTTTTCAGGAGATAGATTTATATTTCTTGTTTCTTCAGGTGTTACCTGTGATATTTCCCAATTTTGACAAAACTTGCATCTTAATGAACAACCAGCAGAAGCAATTGAAAATGTATATGTTCCAGGTAAAAAATGGAAAAATGGTTTTTTTTCTATCGGATCTATTGCAACTGCACATGGATTTGAATAGCCCATTGAATATAAACTTCCATCTATATTTTTTCTTGCTCTGCAAAAACCATATTTCCCAGGTGGGATAATGCAATTTTTAGGACATAAGAAACATTGAACAAGTTTATTTTCAAGTTTTTTATAAAAAGATGCTTCTTTGTTTTGTGCGAAAAGGAAAGATAGAAAAAGGAAAAATAAAATTATAAATTTCTCAATCTTTCTCTTATATATTTGCAATGGTCTCCCTCCCAGTAAATCTTATTACATTTTGAGCATAAGGCAAATTTTTCTTTATTCTGATATACATATTCAGGAACGCGATTCTTTACTTTTTCTTTCGTTATTTCTTCAAGTTTAGTATTACATATTGAGCATCTTTTAAATAGATTTTCCTCCTTTATTTCCAAATCAAATTTTTTTACAACTTCTTTAAATTGGCTATATGTATCTTCCCCTTCTATATAAAACACAATTTCTGGATATTTTTCAGCAAATTTTTTATCCTTTGTAAGAATAATTCTTTTTTCTTTTTCTGCTATCCTTATAAGTTCAATTTTTCTTTGAATATTAAAATAAAGAGTATCATATCCTATCAATCTTAACCATCTTGCAAGTCCACCACACATCCCATCAGTTATGAATTTCATCATTTTGTGGCGGGATGGGGATTTGAACCCCAGACATACCGGGTATGAGCCGGTTGCTCTGCCTCTGAGCTACCCCGCCAGATAATAAATTTTACCCTGTTTTGTGTTTATTAATCAAATAGTCCTTTAATTTTAAAAACGCTTTTGTTCTATGACTTATTTTATTTTTCTCCTCTAAACTCAATTCAGCAAATGTCTTGCCTATTTCAGGAATTTCAAAAACAGGGTCATATCCAAAACCATTAGTCCCTCGCGGTTGAAAAGTAATAATTCCTTCTATTTCCCCTTTGAAAAATCTTTTTTCTCCCTTACCAAGTAGGCAAGCGATTGTGATAAATTTACCTTTTCTATCTTCTTTCCTTTTAAATTTTTCCATCATTTTAAGTAATTTTTCTATATTTTTTTTATCATTTCTTTCTCCTGAAAATCTTGCAGAGATTATTCCTGGTAAACCATTCAATTTTTCAACGAATAGTCCTGAGTCCTCACCAACAATATATTCATCTATTATGTATTTACTTAAATGTAATGCTTTAATATAGGCATTTTCTTCAAGAGTATTTCCTATTTCTTCTGGAAATTCAATAAAATCTGGTGGTAAAAAAACCTCTATTTCATCTCCAATTATATCTTTCACTTCTATCACTTTATTTTTATTTTTAGTGGCCAAGTAAAAACATAATTTCATCCTTTAATACCTCTTTTTCTATTTCAATTATCTTATTTATTCCTTTTTCTGCTAAAGATAAAAGTTGCTCAAGTTGTTTTTTTGTAAATGGATATCCTTCTGCAGTCCCTTGTATCTCAATAAATTCACCACTTCCTGTCATAACAACATTTAAATCCACCGAAGCAATTGAATCTTCTGCATAATCAAGGTCAAGTAAGATATTACCATGAACTATTCCAACACTTATAGCACCAATATAATTTTTTAAAACAGGAACACTTATTAAACCAGAATTTTTCAATTTATTCAGACAATCAACAAGTGCAATGAAACCACCAATAACTCCTGCTATTCTTGTTCCCCCATCTGCCTGTATTACATCACAATCAACCCAAAAAGTCCTTTCTCCAACTCTTTTTAAATCCACTACTCCTCTTAATGACCTTCCTATCATTCTCTGAATTTCATGAGTCCTGCCAGAAGTTATAGAACTTCTTGGCACCCTTTCTTGCGTGGATGAGGGTAAAAGTGAATATTCAGCAGTAATCCATCCATTCCCAGTATCTTTTAGCCATTGAGGGACTTTATCTTCATAATTAACAGCACATATAACTTTTGTATCTCCGATTTCTATCAAACATGAACCAGAAGCATATTTTAAAAATCCTTTAGTTATTTTAATTTCTCTTATTTGATCATAAGGTCTATTGTTTTTTCTTTTTATTTCCATTTTTCAAACCTCCTTTGCCAATTATTTTCAAAAAATATTGTTGGAACAATAAAGACATAAAACGACTTATTTTCTCTATCCTTTGTGAACCTAAAACTCAATGTTAAACAATGTATTTTTTTCCAGATTTCATAAGTTTGCGTTAATAATTGTTTTGAATCAAAATCATAAAAAAGCCCAATTCTATAATTCAAATTATTTTTAAAAGATTTCTGCCACCATGTTTCAAGACCTAATATATCTGCTTTTCTATCAATTCTTGTCCCAATTGAAAATTTATTATTTTGGATTTCATAAGAAATTGTATTAACACCAAAATTATAATTAATATTCTCACCTTCTAAATCCCATAGGTTCTCTCCCTCAATTTTAAATTTTCCTTTTTCAAATTCATACTTAAACAAAAAATCTTCAAATTTATTTTTGTCTAAATTGAATAGATTTTCTATTTGAAGTTTTCCTGCTAAATCTTTGTATTGATTTATATTCCATAAAAATGAAGAATTAAGAAAATTACCGCTATTTTTCTCTTCAAATTCATCAAATTTAATCAATTGTTCAGGACTATATTTTGTTTTTCTGTTAAAGATATAAAACGAAGGTGTAAAAACTATATTGCCATCAAAAAAATTACTATAAAAATTTGTAGAGAAGTTTACACCTCCCTCAAAAATATAGTTAGATTTATAAAAATTACTATTAAGATAATTTAAAGAAGAAAGAGAGATAACTGGTTTTAATGTAAGATAAGCATAGTCATTTTTATACTCAATGTCAAGTTTATTCAATACTCTTGGATAAAATTGGCTATCCTTATAAAAATTTGTAAATCTAAAGTCATAAGTAAAAAACAAAGGTTTTTCTGAAAAATTAAAATAAGGGACAAAATACCTTATCTCAGGAATTTTTTCAACTTTTAAAATTTCTTCATTTGCATTTTCTCTTATATTAAATTCTAAAATGCTTTTGTCAAAATATTTAGTAATAGAAAAATAATTAAAAGTTTTTGATTTTTCCATATATTTGTCTTTAAAATAATCAATAAAAAATTCATTATTATCCATCCATCTCCAGTCAATTAAAATATATATATCTCCTAAATTTCTATTG
>JAMWCA010000083.1 GCA_023819545.1 Candidatus Omnitrophota bacterium | reverse complement strand
TTTTAATAAATGTATTATGAATAACAAGATGATAATCATCAAAAATAAATGGATTGTTAATAGAATTTAGATATATAAATAGGACACAAACAAAAAGAATAATCTGATTTTTTTTAATCATTCCTATTTTTTATTAATAAATTATCTGGAATATTGTTTTTGCTATTAATGCAATTGCAATTGAAATCATACCAACCAAACCCATACCACATGAATATCCAGCAAGTATAATTGGAGTATATCTTTTCCAATTAGGTCCTATTTTTTTTGCCATATAAAATCTTCCAAGAAGTGCACCTATAAACATTGGAAAGGCATAATGAGGTAAGGTCGTAATTCCACCCACAATCCCATAAAATGTTCCAAGAGGTATTTTAAGAATTGCAAATAGAATATATATAATAAAACTAATAAAAGTTGAACTTAATATATATTTTGCTTTTATTGCCTTTATCATCCATTTTTCACCTTGCGGTAAAGTGCTTGTTGCCCAAAGTGCCTCAAATGTAGCATTCATTGGCCATATTTTCTGAACAAAAGGATATGTTGAAGATGGTATTGGATTCATTCTCCAGATTATTTGCCAGAATAAGAATGTTGCAATTAAAGTTATTCCAAAAGCAGTAAATTCTCCTTTATACCATGATGTAAATCTTGTTCTTGTAAGTTCAAGTTGTTTGAATGCTTGTGCAGTATGTCCATGATTAAAATAAGGTATTGGAGCATACCAAATTTCAACTCCTTTATATCTACTTAATATAAAAGTTGCTTCTCTTAACATAGGAAAAGCAATTCCAGTAGCAACACCTGTTATTCCAAACATCCTTGCAGATGTATAACTTAAAAAAGGAGTAAGAATTATTCCAAAAAATATAAAAATCCAGACAGGAAAATTTGGAACAAGTATTTTTGTAATTATGAGATATAAAATTGTAGATAAAAACCATATTCCAAGTGCTAAAGATAAAGGAAAGTCACCTCTATCAGGTGGTATTTTAACTTGTTGTTTTGTTTTCCCTTTAAAACTTGAAAATGCATTTATTACTCTCCATATTCCAATGATACCAACAACAATTCCTGTCCCAATTGTAACATTTATCCAGAAATCCATTGTAGTTACTACATTTGCTGGAACTGCTGTCATGCCTGGTTGCCAGTTTTTTATAATACCAACTTTTTTAAGTAATGGATTCCCAAAAGTTTTACATAATATAGAACCAATAAATGAACCAACAACAACAGGAAAAGGTAGAATAAATCCAGTTAAAATAACTCCAAGGTCTGTCGCAAACCCAAAAAGACCAGATGGTAAAATTGTTTCAAGTTGAGTTGTAAAATCAACCCATGGGATTGGAAAAAGTTGTAAAGGATTTGCCATCAAAAGTCCAGTTACTGCTGGAATAACAACATAAAAAGCACCGAAAATAATACCAATCATTGCAGATATACTAAATACACGCCATCTCCATGTTTCTTTTCTTGCTCCACTTTCAGCAAGAGCAGTTGCTCCTTCTGAAGCAACAGGAGCCATCGGGAAAGGTAATCTTTCAATATCATTTGTAAGACGGAATAAGAAATAACCCATTGAAAACATGTTTATTCTATAAAGTAAACTTGTTGTAATAACTAATATTATTGGTTTTACCCAATCCCTATGTAAAAATGTTCTCTTCATCAATGCTTCTGAACCAGCAGGAGGAACAACCCAGTTAGGCATATTTTCAGTTAATCCAAAAAATTGAGCAGGTGGCGATTGGACAAGGTATTGGCGCCAGATTAAAAGTGCTGCAAGATGTTCAAGTCCAATAACAGAACCAGCAATGATATAGATTATATAAAGTTCTTGTTTTTTCAACTGAACAAAAGACCTTTTTGCAATTTCAAGAAGTAGAATAACTGTAACCCATTGAGCAGCACCTCCAAGTCCACCACCAGTAATTAGAAAAAAATAGATTGAAGCAGGGAGCATTATAAAACCAATGAATAAGATAGCAAGCACTGTTCTTTTATTAAAACCATTTTCAAACTTCTCTGTAATTTCTGGTTCAAAGTCCTTTATTTCTAATTCAGCCATTTTACCCCCTATTTAATTCCAAGATAATTTTTTCCTTGTGTCTCATATTCCTTTTTAACTTGGCTACTTACTGTCCTCCATATTAAAAATTGCTTTCTAATCCCATCAAGAAATCTTCTATTAAGTCGTTTCCAGTCAGTTGATTCTCCACTTGTTCTTTTCATCAATAAATTTATTGTATAGAAGTTATATTTTCCAAGTGGCTCAAAAATCATTTTAAATTCCTGACTTACTCCAAGGTCAAATGGAGCAAGCCATATACTCGTTTCAACAAAATATTTATTTTTTCCAGAACTAAGTTTTTCATAATATAATTTTGCTCCACTTGTATAAAAATTACCAAGAGAAACATCCTGGAATGTATTGAAATACTCTGTTAAAAATGTAGCAAGTCCAAGAGCTTCATTTTCGCTTACAGTAAATGGGAATTCAAACTCCCATTCATCTCCTTTTGGTGGTGGCAATATCCATTTTCTTGTTACGTCAGGAACAGCCATTTGAGATGCTTTTCTTGCAGGATATAAAGTTGAAAGTAAAACAGTTAATACAATAATTATTGTTGAAATTACGGCAGATAGAGAGGAATAATTTAAGACAAGTCCTTTTAATAAATTAGCGTTCATTAGTATTTTTATAATTATTTGACCAAGAAGATAACCACTCACAGCACCTAAAACTGCATAAACTAAGGATTCGGCAAAAAACAGAGAAGCAATGTGAACTGGAGCAAGTCCAACAGCACTATATGTTCCAATCTCCCTAATTCTTTCATAAACAGAACCAAGCATTGTATTTAAAACAATTAATGCAGCAATTAAAATTGGAATTAAAATATTACTTATACCACCAAAAGAAGTAAATCCTATACTACTATAAACTATTGTTTTTCCTTCAAAACCTGCAAAAACAATACCAGCAAGTTTTGTTATAAACTCTTCAACAAGAACCTTTGGACTTTCTGAACTTGTAAATTTGACAGCAATTGAATGTAATGTCCCTTTTAAATCCATAACTTTTTTAAATGGCATAATTAAGGTATTTTCTGGTTCTGTATGAGTAAATGACCTTAACTGTATCTGAGAAGAAAATATCTGGGCGGTCTTTTCTGTCTTCATCTGTGATATTTCTTTTTCAGGAAGAACTGAAAAATCAACCGGTGTTAACCTTTCATCATCAAGGTCTTTAATCTCACCAAATTTTTTACTATCAAATATTCCTTTTACAATAAACTGTTTCCCATAGACATTAACTTTAGCAATTCCAATATCTTCTTTTTTAATATTAAGTTCTTTTGCTATTTTATCTGAAATTAACACACTATCTTCATCATCTCTCTCAAACCAGTTACCATAAATCAGTGTCTTTTCAACAGGGAGTATTTCTTTTTCAGAAATTGAAAGTCCAAGAATCCCTGTTGAAAGAAAAGATTTGTCATTATATTTAACCTCTATTTCAGTTTTATTCCCTAAACTTCCAAGTATTAACCAACTTCTCGGTGATATTATCCCTTTTCCTGAAAACTCATTTTCTGTATAATCAAAAGCAATTTCTTGTAAAGGTGTCCAGTTTCTATCTCTTAAAAGTAATCCAGTATAGGTAGGTATATTTGGTCTTAAAATTTGGTTAAACTTTAAATATGATTTAATTGATGTAAATGAAAGAACTGTAAAGGTAAGTAGAATTAAAGTTATTGAAGTTAAAGCAGTTCTTGTTTTCCTCCTTTTCATATTTGCAACACCAAGAGAAAAAGCAGTTGCACTTGCAGTTATTCTTCCAACATCTGTTTGATAAACCTTTGATGCTTCCCTTTTAATTCTTTGCATTTGTTCCTCAAATTTAGAAGCAATAAGAGATATAACAATCCCTGAAAGGGTAAGAACTATAAAAGAAAGCAGTATAACCTCTGGAGCATTTGTAAGTTTAAAAGCAGGATGGACATATCTCATAATCCAGTAAATAACAAGAAATATCCCAAATATCCCTGCAATTCTTTTTTCAATCTTTGAAAAACTGAAAAATAATCTTTCACAGAAATATGCAAAAGGTAATAAAATTATAAAATAAAATATTATTCCTTTAATAACATCATTTGCAGTATTTTTTACATCAGGATATGCTCTTGATTCTATGCTTTGAGATTGTCTTGCAAATTTTAAAAATTCATACCATTTTTTCTCTTTTAATGCATCTTCTGCCTTTTGTAGTAATTCCTTTGATTTCTGTTGTAATTCAAAAAGTCGTTCATTTTTTATTCCATATTTTTCAAAATTGTATCTTCTATAATTATCAAGAATTATCATATCTTTTGCACCTTGATATGGAGTATTATATATTGCAGAGATTTCATTTACATTAAATCCAAGGCCTTCCGCCCATTCCTTATTTGTATATGTTTCTCTTGAATTTAAAAGAAGCAATCTTTTCCCAAGAGGTCCTGTTTCTCCAAGAATTTTAATTTTAGAGTTTTCTTTTGCAAAGACAGTTCCAACTGGTTCAAAGTAAGACGACCAAAGAAATGGAATGCCACCAGGAAATTGGAGGAAATAACCATAGGCATCAGGGGAACTATTTGAAAGGTCAAAAACATTTATATTACTTATTTGAATTAAGTATTGAGGGTCAATTAAACCAAAAAGAGATATTTCTTTACATTTAAAAAGAACGATCATCCTTTCTTTTTCCTTTATATCCATTTGGAAAGAGATTGGATATTGTTGATTACCATTAATTCCCATATCAGGAGCTAAAATAATTTCCCCATTTTCTTTATTAATATAAAAAGCATTTAAATATATTTGCTGTCCAAGATTTAATCTTGTAAGTTCTGCAACTCCATTTTCATCTGTTATTTCAAAAGGAAATCCACGCACTCCGATATTTGTTTTAGTAAAAATCCCATCTCTTGGAACAACTATTGCATCTTTAACAGGGTCATTGGGAACAAAACTTTTCTTAGGATTGAATGTAACAATTTTTGCTTTTAAAGTTGCCATTTTATCTTTCATTTTAAGTTCAGTTTTAGATAGAAGTTCTTCATCATTTAAAGCATAAGAAAGGAGAGATTTTAAAATATTTATCTGTTTTATAACATTTTGTAAATTCAAATTTTCAAATTTGTCATTTGGAGTATCTAACCTCCATCTTCCATCATTAATGGTTATCAATGAAATTGCTGGATTTGCAGAAAGTATCATAAATTCACCATCTGTTCTTATTTTTTCAGGTAAAAATGTCTCCCATACAACTCCTTTTTCTGGGCTTATTCCATTTACAAGGATTGGTTCTGTGTATCCTAAAATTTTCTGTAATTTTTCTGAATATTCCATAAACTTTTTACCTATTGGAGCAAAAAATCTCTGGTAATAAAAATCAGTAGAGTTATGCCATATACCAAGTTTATCGTTGTCTCCTGAAATATCAAGCCCAATAAAAAGAGAAACTTTAATTTTATCTTCTTTTTTTATTTTTTCAGAAAATGGTTTTTCAATCCTACAATGCTTTTGAATAAATGCATCAATTCCTTTCATATTCATAAAATGAGAGGAAGTTGCAAGAAAAATTACACTTCTTTTAGGAGGGTTTTTTACAAAATATTCTGCAAGTTCAAGTAGAGTGGATATTCCACAAGCAGAGGTAGCGCCAGGTGAAATAGAAGGAACAACACTTATACTATCATAATATGAACTTATAATTATTGTCTCTTCTTTTAACTTTTTATCTCTTCCTTCAAGAAAACCATAAATATTATAATCGTTAACATATTCCCAATCCATCCTTCCATAAATTTTTACAACCTTTTCTCCTTTTGCTAATTCAAGTATCTTTTCATTGTCCGAATAAAATCTTGGGACATCTATCGGAACTGAAAGAAATTTTCTTTCTCCTTCTGTCCTTGTTATTTCACCTC
>JAMWCA010000082.1 GCA_023819545.1 Candidatus Omnitrophota bacterium | reverse complement strand
GATTCTTTCATAGCATCTTTTAAACTCCCTTTTTTTGATTCTTCCCATAGGTAGTTTAATACCTCCTCTTTTGCAAAATTCATATTTTCCTTTCTCCCTCTGTAAATTATCCCTTCTCTATCACATAGCATAATTTTTCTTGCTCCAACCTTATATAGCATTTTGGTAATTGCTATTCCTGCTGCTCCTGCTCCGTTTATTACAATCTTTATATTTTCAATTTTTTTATTAACAAGTTTTAAAGCATTTATCAAACCGGCAAGAACAACTATTGCTGTTCCATCTTGGTCATCATGGAAAACAGGAATATCTATTTCTTCATTTAATCTTCTTTCAATTGTAAAACATCTTGGTGCAGATATATCTTCAAGATTTATTCCACCAAAAGTAGGTGCTATTTTTTTTACAATATCAATTATTTCTTCAACTTTTTGTGTTTCAAGACATATTGGTATTGCATCAACTTGACCAAATTCTTTAAATAAAATTGCTTTACCTTCCATAACAGGGAGTGCAGCATATGGACCAATATTACCAAGCCCTAAAACAGCACTTCCATCAGTTACAACTGCAACAGTATTCCATTTCCATGTATAATCATAGACCTTTTCTTTATTTTCTTTTATTTTAAGGCAAGGGATAGCAACTCCTGGTGTATAGGCAAGAGATAAATTTTTTTTTGTTTTTAAAGGCACTTTTATCTTTATTTCAAGTTTACCTTTCGCTTTTTTATGTAATTTAAGCGCCTGTTTTGATAAGTTTTTCATTTAAATATTGAATTTTTAACAATAAATCCAGCAAAAACAATTGAAACTATTGATATTAATTTTATTAGTATGTTTAAAGAAGGACCTGCTGTATCTTTAAATGGGTCGCCAACTGTATCCCCTGTAACAGATGCTTTATGTGCATCTGTTCCTTTCCCTCCAAAATTTCCTTTTTCTATATATTTTTTTGCATTATCCCACGCAGCACCAGAATTTGCCATCATTATAGCAACAGCAAATCCACTTGTAAGAGCTCCAACAAGAAGTCCTATAACTCCATCAACTCCAAGCAAAATCCCAACTAAAATGGGTAGAAGAACCGTCATAATAGAAGGTAAAAGCATTTGTTTTTGTGCTGATTTTGTGCATATATCTACTGCCTTCGCATAGTCAGGTTTTGCTTTCCCTTCAAGAAGTCCAGTTATTTCCTTAAATTGCCTTCTTACTTCTTGAACTATCTGTTGTGCTGCTCTTCCAACTGCTTTTAGTGCCATTGAACTAAAGAAAAATGGATACATCGCTCCTACAAAAACACCACATAAAACTCTAAAATTCATAATTGACAGATCAAGTTTTCCACCAAGAAGAACAACTTGTTCTCTATAAGCAGCAATTAATGCAAGTGCTGTTAAAGCGGCTGAACCAATAGCAAAGCCCTTACCTGTTGCAGCAGTAGTATTTCCAAGAGCATCAAGTGCATCTGTTCTCTGTCTTACAAAAGATGGTTGATGTGTCATTTCTGCATTTCCACCAGCATTATCTGCTACAGGACCATAAGCATCTGTTGCAAGAGTAATTCCAAGAGTGCTTAAAAGACCAACCCCAGCAAGTCCAATACCATAAAGTCCTAACTCAGGATGAGATAGACCCCCTCCAAACACATAAGCAAATATAGTCGCAATAACAACTGTTAAAACTGGTGCAATTGTTGATAACATACCTACAGAAATCCCTTCTATTATAACTGTTGCATGACCTACCAAAGCACTTTTTGCAATTTCTTTTGTAGGTGAATATGTATCTGAAGTAAAAAATTCTGTAAAAAATCCAATTATAACTCCTGCAACAATTCCACTTAAAATAGAAACATAAAGTCCTTTATATTGATAACCAAGAAGAAATATAACTGCAGGATATGAGAGTAAAACAACAAGAATTGACGCAAAATAAATTCCTCTCCTTAAAGCCCTTAATAAATTTGCTTGACTTGCTTCTTCGCTGGCTCTTACAAGAAAAGAACCTATTATTGATGAAATAACCCCAATTGTCGCTATTAACATTGGAAGAGAAACACCTTTAAGACCAAGTCCAGCAGCATAAGCAAGAGCCATAGTTGCTATTATTGCATCTGTATATGATTCATAAAGGTCTGCTCCCATTCCAGCAACATCTCCTACATTATCACCAACATTATCCGCAATTACTGCTGGATTTCTTGGATCGTCCTCAGGAATTCCTGCTTCTACTTTACCAACAAGGTCTGCTCCAACATCTGCTCCCTTTGTATAAATTCCACCTCCAACTCTTGCAAAAAGTGCCTGAGCACTTGCTCCCATACCAAAACATATCATTGTTGAGGTTATATATCTTAATCTTTCTTCTATACCATAACCTCTATTTTTATAAAACCATGTTAAAAGATTATACCAGATACTTATATCTAAAAGTGCAAGTCCAACAACAACAAGTCCCATTACAAGTCCAGCAGAAAAAGCAATCCTTAAAGCACTATTTAAAGATGTTTTAGCAGCAAAAGCTGTTCTTGCACTTGCTCTTGTTGCAATAGTCATTCCAATATAACCACTTAATGCAGAAAAAAAGCCACCAGTTAAAAAAGCAAATGGAACAAAAATTGGTAAATATTTGAAAATAGAAAGTAATAGCAAAATTATAAAAACTACACTAAAAAATGCACCAACTCCTTTATATTGTCTTTTAAGATATGCTCTTGCTCCTGTTCTAACTGCTTCTGCAACCTCAATCATTTCAGGAGTCCCTTCTTGTTTACTCAATATAAATCTTGTAAGATAAAATGTATATCCCAAAGCAAAAATAGAACCTATTATCGTAATTAATTGTGAATAATCCATATCTCCTCCTTTTTTTAAATAAATCATTATTTTAATTTTTAATTTTGTTTTGTCAATTAAGTTTAATTTTTAATTCTGATTTTGTCAATGATAAAATAAAAATATGAGTAAAAAGAAGGTTATTGTTGGTCTTTCTGGTGGAGTTGATTCTTCTGTAAGTGCTTTATTGTTAAAAGAAAAAGGATATGATGTCTATGGTGTATTTATGAAGATATTTGACGAAAAAAATAATAGATCGGAAAAAAGAAGTGCTTGTTATGGTCCGGAAGAAAAGGATTTAGAAGATGTAGAAAGAGTTTGTAAAAATCTTAATATCCCCCTATATATAGTTGATCTAAAGAAGGAATATAATGAAATTGTTTTAAGATATTTTGTAAAAGAATATCTTGAAGGGAAAACCCCTAATCCGTGCATAATTTGTAATAGATTTATAAAATTTGATATTTTATTAAAGAAAGTCCTATCGCTTGGAATAAATTTTGATTTTTTTGCCACTGGTCATTATGCACTCTTAGAATATGACAAGATAAGGAAAAGGTATATTTTAAAAAGGGGAATTGATGAAGAAAAAGACCAAACATATTTTCTGTTTTTATTAACACAGGAACAATTATCAAAGATCATTTTTCCTCTTGGCAACTATACTAAAAAACAGGTCAGAGAATTAGCAAGAAAATATAATTTACATTTATCTGATAAAGAAGAAAGCCAAGATTTCATTTGTGGGGACAGGTCTTTCTTTTTTAGAGATAGGGAAAAAGAAGGATTTATAGTTGATAAATATGGTAATATCCTTGGAAGACATAAAGGTATTGTTTACTATACAATTGGACAAAGGAAAGGACTTGGGATTGCAAAAGGAGAAAGATTATATGTGATTGGTATAGATAAGGAAGAAAATAAAATAATAGTTGGAGAAGAAAAGGACTTATATAAAAAACACCTTATAGCAGAAAATCTAAACTATATTTCAATTGAAAAACTTGTAAGTGAAAAAGAAGTAGAAGCAAAAATAAGATACAAGCATACTCCAGCAAAATGTATTATAAAACCATTAGATGAAAAAAGGGTTGAGGTTGTCTTTGAGAGAGAACAAAGGGCTCCTACTCCGGGACAGGCAGTTGTTTTTTATGAAAAGGATGAAGTTGTTGGGGGTGGCTTTATAGTAAAAACTTTCTAAAGATTTTACAAACTCTATTTTTTATGGTATAAAATCAATGGAGGTTAAAATGGGTTTATGGATAATTAGAAGTTTTTTCTTTATCTTGTGTTTATTGGCTGGTTTTTATTTATTACCAGATAAAAAACTTTTTGGTGTTTTAATTGGTTTTTTTGGTTCTTTTATTGTAATTGGAATAGAAATATTGATAGGTAAAATCCCATGGAAGAAATTAATTCTTGCAGTTGGAGGTCTTATAGTCGGTCTTATAACAGCGATTCTTCTTGCCAATTTTTTTCTTTTAATACCTTTTGAAAATGACAGAATTGAAAATTTAATTAGATTTTCTTTTTACTTTGTTTTCTTATATCTTGGAATTATGGTTGGGATAAAAGGTTTTGAAGAACTTGGGTTCATTTTACCCTTTTTAGGAGGGATAAAAGAAGGAGAAAAGTTTTTAGTTGTAGATACAAGCATTTTAATTGATGGTAGGGTCTATGAACTTATGAAAAGTGGATTTATTGATTATACACTTATCATTCCTCAGTTTATAATTAAAGAACTTCAAGGACTTGCTGATGCTTCAAGTGATATAAAAAGACAGAGAGGAAGAAGAGGTCTGGAAGTATTAAATAAATTGAAGGAGGATAATGAAATAAGGGTAAAAGTTTATAATATTGATTATGACGATATAGAAGCAGTTGACACAAAATTAGTAAAACTTGCATCTCAATTTAATGCTGCAATTTTAACAAATGATTTTAATCTTACAAAAGTAGCAGAAGTTCAAAATATTAAAGTTCTAAACCTCAATACTTTGACTAATTTAATGCGTCCAAGATTAATGAGTGGAGAGGAAATTTCTCTAAAAATAATAAAAGAAGGGAAAGAAGCAGGTCAAGGTGTGGGATATCTTGAAGATGGGACAATGATAGTTGTTGAAAATGCATCAAAATATGTAGGAAAAGTTGTTGATATAATTATAGATAGTGCTATTCAAACACCTACTGGAAGAATTATTTTTGCAAAATTGAAATGATTTTTACTATTCTTGTTGGAGCTGGAAAAGGGAAAAGATTAAACTTGCCAATACCAAAATCCTTTGTAGAAATTGAAAACAAAAAGTTATTTTTATATTCTGTTGAAAAATTTTATAAATTTTCAGATAAGATATTTCTTGCAGTTCCTAAAGGATATGTAAAAAAATGCAGAAAAATAACAAAAAAAAATTTCTCCAATCTTATCGTAGTAAAAGGTGGAAAAAGAAGGCAAGACAGTGTATTTAATTGTTTAAAAAAAATTCATAATAAAGAAGGGATAGTTTTAATTCATGATACTGCAAGACCTTTTGTAAGCGAAAATTTGATAAAAAGAATTATTGAAGGAACAAAGAAATATGGTGCATGTATTCCTGTTTTAAAAATCACTGATACTGTAAAAGAAGTAGAAAAAAATTTTGTTAAAATGACTCTTGATCGGGAAAAACTTTTTATCGTTCAGACACCTCAGGGATTTAAATTAGAACTAATCAAAAAGGCATACAAAAATCTTAAAAAGATATCTGGAAGTGATGATTCTTTTTTTCTTGAAAAAATAGGGTATAATAAAATCTATTGTGAGAAAGGAGAAATAACAAATTTTAAAATAACTTATCCTTTTGATTTAATTTTTGCGGAATTTTTAATAAAAAAATGGGCAAAGGAATAACTTATCCGGAAGGTTTTTATGCAAGTGGAATAAATTGTGGAATAAAAGAAAATAGAAATGATTTATCTTTAGTATATTCAAAATCTCCTTGTACTGCTGCAGGAACCTTTACAACAAACCAGTTTAAATCATATAGTGTTTTATGGTGTATAAAAAATATTAAGAATGAAATAAGAGCAATTCTCATAAATAGTGGAAATGCAAATGCCTGTAATGGGAAAGAAAATTGGCGATTAACTCAAAAAATAATTGAAGAGGTTGCTGAAAAATTGAAAATTGAAAAAAATTCT
>JAMWCA010000081.1 GCA_023819545.1 Candidatus Omnitrophota bacterium | reverse complement strand
CAAAATACTAATTAGATTAAAAGGTGAAAAAATTAAAGGTGAATATGTTCTACTTCATTTTAAAAAAGAAAAGGATAAAAATTTGTGGTTAATTTTTAAAAAAAATGAAAATTTTAAAAAAAATTGAAATAGGATTATTTTTATTTTTAATTTCTGGATGTGCAGTAACAATTGCAACAAAACCTGAAAAAGCACACTTTACGTATCATGAGGTAAGAAAGGGAGAAACTTTATTTAGAATATCTAAATATTATTATGAAGGAGAAACGGTTGAAAAAATAAATCAAGGAGTTGAAAAAATTATGAAAGCAAATAATTTGAAAAATGAAAATATAAGTGTTGGACAAAAATTATTAATTCCTGAAACAAATAAACAACAACCATCTTATGCTCTCTTACCACCAACAGATATAAAACCACAAACTATTCAACCTCCTGTAGAAAAAATTATTAAAGAAAGTATGTTTATCTGGCCTACTTATGGTAAAATAATATGTAAATTTGGTGAACTTGGGAATAAAGGAATTGATTTGATGGTTGAACCAGGAGTAGATGTTGTTGCTTCCAATGATGGAGAAGTTGTTTTTGCTGGGATTACTAAAAAATATGATGAGACAATTATAATTAAAAATTCTCCTTCTATTTATACTGTTTATGCACATGACCTTGAAATAAAAGTTAAAAATGGTGATAAAGTAAAAAAGGGTGAAATTATAGGTAAAGTAAAATCTGGAACTCAAAAGAAGAGATATATACATTTTGAAATCATTATTGATGGAGTGAATGTTGATCCATTAAAATATTTACCAGTTCAGGATGAAAAACAATTTTTTAGAAGATAGAGAAAAATTATTCTTTGAAAAATATGCAGTTTTCAGTTTTAAAACTCTTGGGAGAAAATATAAAGAAGAAGAACATCCTTATAGAACTCCATTTCAGAGAGATAGAGATAGAATAATACATTCAACTGCTTTTAGACGACTTGAATATAAAACACAAGTTTTTATTTACCATGAAGGTGACTATTACAGAAATAGATTGACTCATACACTTGAAGTTCAACAGATTGCAAGAACAATTGCAAGGGAATTAAAAGTGAATGAAGACCTTGTTGAAACAATTGCTCTTGCACATGACCTTGGTCATACACCATTTGGACATAAAGGAGAATCAGTTTTAAATGAAATTATGCAGTCATATAATTTACCAGGTTTTGAACATAACAGACAAGGATTGAGAATTGTTGATTTTCTTGAAGAAAGATATCCAGATTTTCCAGGATTAAATTTAACATATGAAGTAAGAGAAGGAATAATAAGACATGCAACAAGCTTTGATACTCCATTAATTGAAAAAAAATATGAAGAATTTATAAAATTTAAATCCCCAACAATAGAAGCACAAATCGTTAATGTAGCAGATGAAATTGCCTACACCTGTCATGATTTAGATGATGGCATTAAATCAGAAATTATAAGTTTCAAAGACCTTGAAGAAGTGGAAATATGGGAAGAAATAGAAAAGATGATACGAAAAAAATTAAATGATGAAAGACATAAAAGACATATAATGATAAGGAACTTGATAAATTACTTTGTAACAGACCTTATTGAACAAACAAAAAAGAATCTATCAAAATTAAATCTACAATCGGTTGATGAAGTAAGAAATTCAGAGATTGTTGTTAAAAATTCAGAAAAAGTTAAAACACAACACAACCAATTAAGAAAATTTTTAGAAGAAAAAATGTATACCCATCCCAAAGTTATAAGAATGACAGAGAAAGGTGGAAGAATCATAAGGGAACTATTTTATGCATATTATAATGAACCAAGGCAATTACCATATCATATACAAGAAAAAATGAAAAGAGAAAAAAAAGAAATCGTTATATGTGACTATATTGCTGGAATGACAGATAGATTTGCATTGAGTGAATACCGTAAATTATTTGACCCAACCACCTTTTAAAAATGAATGAAAAAATTTATTGGATTGCTTTAAACTTTATAAATATTTCATATCCAAAATTACAGAAATTACTTAATGAAGTAAAAAATCTTGAAGAAATTTTTAAACTTGATAAAAAAAAATTAATTGAACTTGGATTATCTAAAAATGCAGCAGAAAAAATTACTAAATGGGAAGAGTTACCATTAAAAGAAGAAATCAGATATATTGAAAATGAAGGAATAAATATTTTAACAATAAAAGACCCTGATTATCCTATTCTATTAAAAGAAATTTATGACCCACCTATTTTGTTTTATTACAAAGGAAATATAAATTTTAACAATAATATCTCTATCGGAATAGTAGGAACAAGAAACCCATCCATTTATGGTATTAAAATGGCTGAAAAATTTGCATTTGAACTATCCCATTTTGGATTTACTATTGTAAGTGGCCTTGCAAGAGGGATTGATACTGCTGCTCATACAGGTGCCTTAAGGGCAAATGGAAAAACAATTGGTGTAATGGGTTCTGGATTTAAAAATTTCTATCCGCCGGAAAACAAAAAACTTGAAAAAGATATTATAAAAAATGGTGCAATTATAACAGAATATCCATCTTTTACCCTACCTGAAAAATACAATTTTCCAAGAAGAAATAGAATAATTTCTGGTTTATGTAAAGGTGTTGTTATAATAGAAGCGGGTCCTAAAAGTGGTGCTTTGATTACAGCGAATTTTGCACTTGAACAAGGAAGAGATGTTTTTGCTTTACCTGGTAGAGTTGATACATTGTATTCAAAAGGGACAAATAAACTTTTAAAAGAAGGAGCAATATTAATAGAAAATATAAATGATATACTTGATGCATTAAATATAGAAATAAATTGGAAAAACCAGATAGAAGAAAAAATAGAACTTGAAACAGAGGAAGAGAAATTAATTATAAAAGCATTAGAACGACCATCTAATATTGACGAAATATTAAGTATGACTAAAATTGAATTAAAAAATCTTCTATCTTTATTGACCAAACTTCAGATAAAAGGGTTAATTGAAGAATTGCCTGGAAAGATTTATAGGAAGAAATAAATATTTTTAAATTTGGGCAAAATATTATAAAATATTTTTTTAAAAATTAGGAGGATATATGAAATGGAGTAAATATTTTATACCTACTCAAAAACAAGCACCAAAAGAAGCAGAGACAATTAGTCATAAACTATTAATAAGAGCTGGTTTAATTGATAAACTTTCTGCAGGTGTTTATACTTATTTACCTCTTGGACTAAAAGTTCTGAGAAAAATTGAAAATATAATAAGAGAAGAAATGAATAAAGCAGGAGCGATTGAATTGCTAATGCCTGCTTTACAACCCTCATCTTTATGGAAAGAAAGTGAACGTCTTGATAAAATGGGAAAGGATATGATTAGATTTATTGATAGACATGGAAGAGAAATGATTTTTGGTCCAACTCATGAAGAGGTAATAACAGATATAATCAGAAGATATATAAAATCATGGAAACAATTACCTATAATTTTATATCAAATACAGACGAAATTTAGAGATGAAATAAGACCAAGATTTGCAATTATAAGGGCACGAGAATTTTTAATGAAAGATGCTTACAGTTTTGATTTAGATGAAAAGGGTCTTGATAAATCATATAATTTAATGAAGGAAACATATATAAAAATATTTAAAAGATGTGGTCTTAATTTTACGATAAGAGAAGCAGAAAGTGGTGTGATAGGTGGAAAATTTTCAGAAGAATTTGTTGCAGAAGGAGAATGTAGTGAACTTGAAGTAGGACATATTTTTAAACTTGGACTTGAATATAGCAAATCAATGAAAGCATATTTTTTAGATAAAGATAATCAGGAAAAACCGATTTATATGGGATGTTATGGAATAGGTGTAAGTAGAATAGTTGCTGCAATAATAGAAGGGAATTACGATAAAAATGGAATAATTTGGCCCTTTTCTATTTCTCCATTTTTAGTTGATATAATTCCTATAAATATGACAGACAGTGGGATAGTAAATATAAGTGAAAAAGTTTATAATCAATTAAAATCAAATAATATCAGTGTTATAATTGATGATAGAGAAGAAAGTGCAGGAGTTAAGTTTAAAGACGCTGACCTTTGTGGTTTTCCAATTCAGATAATAGTCGGGAAAAAAATTAAAGATAAAAAATTAGAAGTAAAAAAAAGAAAAGATGGAGAAATAGTAGAGATAGCAATAGATAAAGTATTAGATTATATAAATTCTCTTGTTGAACTTGAAAGCGTAAGAATTTAATTGAAATTTATATTACTTTTTAGAAATTATCTCCTCATTAAACAATTTCACAATTTCATCAAGATTAAATTCTCCAAGCATTCCTTTGGTATGTTTTCTTAAAGATAATTTATTTTCTCTAATTTCTCTATCGCCTATGATTATCATATAAGGAACTTTTTCATCTTCTGCATCTTTAATCTTTTTATTTATCTTTTCATTTCTTAAATCAACATCAACACGGAAATTTTCTTTTAACTTTTCTTTTAAATTAATTGAAAATTGATTATGTCTATCTGCAACAGGTAAAATTCTTACCTGTTCAGGAGCAAGCCAAAGTGGGAAATTACCTTTATAATGTTCAATTAAAATCCCAAAGAATCTTTCAAGTGAACCAAGAATGGCTCTATGAATCATAATTGGTGTTTTAAACTTTCCTTTATCATCAATATAATTTAAATTAAATTTTTCAGGAATGTTAAAATCAATCTGGATAGTTGAACATTGCCATTCTCTATTAATGCAATCTTTAATTTTAATATCAATTTTAGGTCCATAAAAAACACCTTCCCCTGGGTCAATTTCATAATTTATATTTTTTGATTTCAATGCATTTTCAAGAGAAGTAGTTGCTTTTTCCCAATTTTCAATAGTCCCAACAAATTTTTCTGGTCTTGTAGATAAGAAAACTCTATACTCTTCAAATCCAAAACTTTTTAAAAAAAAGTAAACCAAATCTATAATATTACAAATTTCCTGTTCAAGTTGATTTGGAGTACAAAAAATATGTGCGTCATCCTGTGTAAAACCCCTAACTCTTAAAAGACCATGTAATACCCCTGGTTTTTCAAATCTATAGACAGTCCCAAGTTCAGCCCATCTTATGGGGAGTTCTTTATAACTTCTTAATCTACTGTTATAAATCTGAATATGAAAGGGACAGTTCATGGGTTTTAATAAATAAACTTTCCCCTCTCCTACCTCCATCTCTGGAAATAGAAAATCACTATAAAAAGAAGTATGTCCTGATTTCTCCCATAAAGAAATATTTGCAATATGCGGAGTATATACAAGTTCATATCCATTTTTAAGATGAATCTCTTTCCAAAAATCTTCAATAATTTTTCTTATGATAGCTCCTTTTGGATGCCAAAAAATAAGACCAGGACCATATTCAGGATTAATACTAAATAGGTCAAGTTTTTTCCCAAGAATTCTATGGTCTCTTTGTTTTGCCTCTTCTAAAAATTTTATATATTCTTCAAGTTCTTGTTTTGTTTCAAAAGAAATACCATAAATCCTTTGCATACTCTCCCTGTTTTCATCTGCTTTCCAGTAAGATGATGAAATTGATAAAAGTTTAAAATATTTAACTTCACCTGTTGAATCTAAATGAGGACCTTCACATAAATCAATAAATTCTCCTTGTTTATAAAAAGAAACTTTTTCATTTTTTATTTCATCAAGAATTTCTAATTTAAAAGGTTCATTTTTTAAAATTTGTCTTGCTTCTTCTTTATTTTTTTCAATCTTTTCAACTTTATAATTTTCTTTTATAATTTTTTTCATTTCTTCCTCAATCTTTATAAGGTCTTGTGGAGTAAATGGCTCTTCTTTATAAAAATCATAATAAAAACCTTTATCAATAGCAGGTCCTGTCCCAAGTTTAACATAAGGAAATAATCTTTTTACTGCTTGAGCCATTATGTGAGAAGTTGTATGCCAGTATTTTTTATAGTCCATCTTTATTAAAAAATTAATAAAAACACGGGGCCGACGGGATTCGAACCCGCGACCTCCAGATCGACAGTCTGGCATTCTTGACCGCTGAACTACGGCCCCATTGCAAAATAATTTTTTGTATTATACCTTTATAAATCATCTATGTCAAATTTACAAAGTCGGACTCTCT
>JAMWCA010000080.1 GCA_023819545.1 Candidatus Omnitrophota bacterium | reverse complement strand
AATTTTTGATGATAGAATTAAAGTTATATGTGAAGTAGAAGGGATTGACAGAACAGGTTTTGAAATGGAAGCACTTGTTGGAGTTTGTATTTGCCTTCTTACAATCTATGATATGTGTAAAGTATATGGTTACAAAATGCAAATAAAAGAGATAAAGTTAATTAAAAAGACAGGAGGAAAAAGCTCAAAATTTTAATTTTATTCACTTAACTAATAAGAAAATTTATAATTTATGACAAAGGATGAAAAAATATGAAAAAAATAAAATACAAGCAGAAAAGAAAAAATCCCTTACTTATAAGAGAAGAAGTATTAGATTATAATATACATCAATTAATAGTGAATAATAATCTAAAAAGTATAAAGAAAGATTATGGAATGTTTTTTACACCTGAATGGATTGTTAATTTTATGGTTAACTTAATTGATTTTAGTAAACTAACCGATAAAAAAGATATTTCTATATTAGAACCAGCCTGTGGTTTAGCACAATTTCTATTTGGCATAAAAAGAAATCATCCTTTACTTTTTAAGCGTGCAAAACTTATTGGAGTTGAAATAAATCAAGAAATTATCAATTATTTGAGAAATTTAGATATTGATAGTAATAACATTCAACTGATTAAAGAAGATTATCTTTTATGGCAATCAGAAATTTTTTTTGATTTAATTATTGGTAATCCACCTTATGGAATACCAAGTCTTTCTAAACATTATACTATAAAAATGGATAATTCAACAAAAAAGAAATGTAAAAATCTATATGAAACATGGTATGGGAAATATAATGTCTATGGAGCGTTTATAGAGAAGTCCATTAAATTACTTAAACCTGAAGGACAATTAATTTTTATTGTTCCAGCTACATTTATGATATTAGACGAATTTAAAAAACTTAGAAATTTTTTATCTCGAAATGGAGGAACTGCGATAATTTATTTAGGTTCTCAAGTGTTTAAGCCTGAAGCAAATGTTTCTACGGTAATTCTAAATTTTATCAAATCAGAAAAGTTTATCAGGAGGTTAGAACTTTTTGAATATAAAAATAATAGGATAAATTCAATAAAAGTGAATTTTCAATGGAATGGCGAGATAGTGACTTTTGAGACAGATTACACAAATAAACTAAAAGCAATTTGTTCTTATAAATTGGGCGATATTTATGATATAAAAATTTCTCCAAGAACTCCAGAAATCAAAAATAATCCACATATAATTAAAAATAAAATTCCTGATAATTCATATTTACCTATTCTAAATGGAAAAAATCTTAAATGCAATGAGATTATATATGAAAATCTTACAAATTATTGGATTAAAAAGAAAGATGTAAAAAATCTTAGGAAATACTTTGATCATCCTCATATCATAGTTGGGTTAGGATTTAGAGAAAATGGTAGAGTTGCTGCTGCCTACGATGAAAAATGTTATCCATGGATGGGGGATGTTTATCATCTTTTGAGAAAAAGAGGTTTGTTTAATTCTGATTTTGAGATGAGCGAAAAAGATGTTGTGGAATATCTGAATTCAAACTATATAAAACGTTATATAACAGATACTTTTAGAGAAATAACTTATCATCTGAATATAACCCAATTAAAAACTCTACCTTTGCCTAATAAAGAAGAATGGGAAAAAATAAAAAAGGGTTTATAAATATGAAAGAACCCATTAAAGATTTGCAAAGATTTAGAGATTTCCTAAGTTCAATTCCGTTAGACAAATATCGCGAAGAATTAAAAAATGTTAAATGGGTAGAACAAGATTTACCTAATGAGTTATTGCCGCTATCTTCGATATTTAAATATTATTGGGAAGACAGAAAATTCCTGAATTTTGAAGATTGGTTTGAAAATTTTTGGGAAGAAATAAATACTAAACCTGCAAGTAAAGAGGTGCTTAAAAATTTTAAAAAATATTATTTTAACAAAGATATTGAAGAAAATGATTGGTTCAAAAAAGGATTTAAAGCGAGAATGTATAGGACATGGATTTCAGTATTGACTCAATTGGATTTCTGTTATTTGTTTGAATATGTTTGCACAAAGGAAAACAAAAACTTAACACTTGAATGTAATGCTGAGTTAGATTTAAAAGGAATCGATGCAAAAGTTCGGGATATAGAATTTCAGGTAGCTAAAATTACTCAAAGAAAAGAGGCCCGAAGTGCAAGTAGAAGGAGAACTTTAATTACTATTCCTTATTCAGTATTAAATATTGAAAAACTTAAAGAGTTGATTAATAGTCCCCGTGCAAAACACAAAACACGATATCAAAGAATGTTACAAGCATTTAATAAGTATTTTATTCATCTTCAAAACGGATTTGTTGTATTTCACGAAAATTATCTTAAACCTATAATAGATAGCATAGATGATATTAAGAGATTAAGTGAGGTAATAGAACAAATATCATTAGAATTGTCAGGAGAATATTAGATGGTCCCGGTAAGAAAAATTATATTAATATAATCATAAAAATGAGAAAAGAAAATGAAAGGGATTGTCTATTCAGTTAATATCGGAGAAAAGAAAGGAGAAGTAAAAAAGAAGGTTGAGTTTATTGAACTTATTGAAAATTATGGAGTTAAAGGTGATTGCCATGCTGAATATGGTGCAACAAGACAGGTAAGTTTATTATCTTGGGAAAGAATGAATCAAGAGTTTTTTTGTTTAAAAAAGAAAGGTGATTTAAAACCAGGGATTTTTGCAGAGAATATAACTACTGAAAAAATTGATTTAAGAAAACTTAAAATAGGAGATAAATTGAAAATAAACGATACTTTGATTGAAATATCTCAGATTGGAAAAAATTGTCACCAATATTGCGAAATATATAAAAAAGTTGGAAAATGTATTATGCCGAAAGAGGGTATATTTGGGAAAGTAATTAAAGGTGGGATAATAAAAGAAAAGGATATTATTGAAGTTATTCCAAAGATTGATGTTTGTATTTTAACTATAAGTGATGGTTGTTTTGAAGGTAAGAGAAAAGATGAAAGTGGAAAATATTTAAAAGAAGAATGTGAAAAAATTAATTGGAAGGTTTTAAAATATGAAATAATTCCTGATGAGAAAGAGATAATAAAAGAGAGATTGAATAAGTTTTCAAATATATATGATTTAATATTGACTACTGGAGGAACTGGAATTACAAAAAGAGATGTTACACCTGAAGCAACAAAAGAAGTAATAGAAAAAGAGATACCAGGTATATCTGAAATTTTAAGAATAAAGACATATGAAAAATCTAAATTTTCTGTTATTTCAAGAGGGATTTGTGGTATAAAAGGAGAAACATTGATAATAAATTTCCCTGGTAGTTTAAATGGAGTTAAAGATTACTTTGAAATTGTTAAAGATATAATAGTTCATTTAATTGAGATGATAAGGGATTTCCCACATGATTAAAATAAAGAAAATTTTTGACCAAATAGAAAGTAAAAAACTGTCAAATGTTGAGATTTTACAAATAATTCAAGAAAAATATGGTTATGTAAAATTGGAAATATTAGATGAAATATGTAAAAAATTGAAAATACCAAAAAGTAAAATCTTTGGTGTATTAACTTTTTATTCTCAGTTTTCAACTCAAGAAAGGGGGAAATATTTAATTACAGTTTGTGATGGAACTGCTTGTCATATCAAAGGTGGTAATAGAATTATTGATATGTTAAAAAATGATTTTAATCTTGAAGATGGAGAAACAACAAAAGATAAAAGATTTACATTACAAATTGTCAGGTGTCTTGGAAGTTGTTTTCTTGCTCCAGTATGTATGATAAATACAAGTTATTATGGAAATATGGATGATAAAAAACTAAAAAAAATCTTAAAAGAATTAAAATGAAATTTAAAAATATAAGTGATTTCAAAAATTTCGCAGATAATTTAAAAAATAAAATTGACCATAATGTTAAAATAAAGATTTGTATAACTGGTTGTAGAGTAGTAGGTGCACTTGAATTATTTGATAAATTCAAAGAAAAAATTGATAATTTTAAAAATATAAGAATTATACCAACTGGATGTCAAAAATTTTGTTCAGGAGGTCCTGTTGTTAAAGTTGATTTTAATGGAAGTTCTGTTATATATGAAAGAATTTCATTGAAACATATTGATAAAATCTTAAAATCTGCAGAAAAAAAAGAAATCATTAAATCTCTTATCATTAAAGATGGTAATTTCTTGAAAAATCAAACATTTAAAGTTCTAAAATTATGTGGGGAGATAGACCCGATTAATATTGATGATTATATTAAAAATGGTGGCTTTTCTTCATTTATAAAAGTTATGCAAGATTATTCTCCAGAAAAAGTAATTGAAGAATTAAAAAAATCAAAGTTAAGAGGAAGAGGCGGTGCTGGTTTTCCAACTTATTTAAAATGGGACTTAATTAGAATAAGACAAGAACAAGAAAAATTTTTAATATGTAATGGGGATGAAGGTGACCCAGGTGCTTTTATGGATAGAACTTTACTTGAAGGAGTTCCATATCAAGTTATTGAAGGGATGCTTATAGGTGCTTACACCATAGGTGCACAAAAAGGATATTTTTATATTAGAGCGGAATATCCAATTGCAATAGAACATATTGAAAAGGCAATAAATAAATGTTATGAATATGGTTTACTTGGAAAAAATATTTTAAATACTTCATTTTCTTTTGATATAGAAATTAAAAAAGGTGCTGGTGCTTTTGTCTGTGGGGAAGAAACCGCATTAATATCTTCAATTGAAGGTAAAAGAGGTATGCCAAAACCAAGACCGCCTTTCCCTGTTGAAAAAGGGTTGTTCGGTAAACCAACATGTATAAATAATGTTGAGACATTTGCAAATATTCCTATAATCATAAATGAAACTGGAGAAAATTTTTCACATATTGGAACAGAAAGAAGTGGAGGAACTAAGATATTTTCGCTTGCTGGGAAAATTAAAAATACAGGACTAGTTGAGGTTCCACTTGGCACACCTTTATGGAAAATTATTTATGAGATTGGTGGTGGCTCTTTGAAAGATAGAAAAATAAAAGGAGTTCAAACAGGAGGGCCTTCAGGTGGATGTATACCTGTTGAGTATTTTAATACTCCTGTTGACTATGAAACATTTGCATCACTTGGTTCAATTATGGGTTCAGGAGGTATGATTGTTATCGATGATAAAGTTTGTGTTGTTGAATTTGCAAGATATTTTTTAAGTTTTGCTCAGCAGGAATCCTGTGGAAAATGTGTTCCTTGTAGAATTGGGACAAAAAGGATGCTTGAAATTATTGAAAAAATTGCAAATGGCAATGGTTGTATTGAAGATTTAAATAAACTTGAAACTCTTGGGAATTATATTAGAGAATCAAGTTTATGTGGGCTTGGACAAACAGCACCAAATCCAGTTTTGACAACAATTAAATATTTTAAAGATGAGTATCTTGAACATATATTGTTAAATTATTGTAGAGCTGGTCAATGTAAAAAATTAATATATTCTCCTTGCACAAATGCTTGTCCTGCAGGAATTGATATTCCAAGATATATTGAAGCGATTGAAAAAAAAGAATATGTAAAAGCGTATGAAATCATATGTAAAGATTTACCATTCCCATCTATATGTGGATATGCGTGTTATGCTCCATGCGAAAGTATGTGTAGAAGAAAAGAAATTGATCAGGAAATCGGAATAAGAATTTTAAAAAAATTTGTTTGTGATTATGCATGGAAAAAAGGATTCTCTTTAAAGGATTTTACATATTTAAAACCAAGGATAAACAAGAAGGTAGCAATAGTGGGAGGTGGACTTTCAGGACTTACCTGTGCTTATTTCTTATCCTGTGAAGGGATAGATGTTGATATATATGAAAAAGGGAAATTGCTTGGAGGAATGGTTAATTATATTCCTGAATATAGATTGCCAAATAAGATTGTCAAAAAGGAGATAAAAGATATATTGAATGATAGAATTAAAGTTTATTTTAATAAGGGACTTGGTAAAGATATAAAATTAGATGAACTTGAATCTAAATATGATGCTATTTACATTTCAATTGGAACAAAAACAAAAATTTATAAAAAAAATCCGAATATTTATGATGGAATAGAATTTTTGAAAAATATGAAACAAGGGAAAATTAAAAAAATAAATGGGAAAGTTGGAGTGATTGGAGG
>JAMWCA010000079.1 GCA_023819545.1 Candidatus Omnitrophota bacterium | reverse complement strand
TTATAATATTGGAAAGAGACAACTTGTTAAAATTCATAATAATGTTTTAAAAATACTTAATGATATTGGTATTGAAGTTCCAGAGAACATTATACCTAAATTATCTGGCAGAAAAGGAGTAAAAATAGAAAAAAACAGAGTAAAGTTAAATCCTTCTGTTGTTGATGATTTTATTGAAAAATATAAAAATAAAAAAATATTAGTAAAAAAACAAAATGAATTAATACTTCGCACTATCGGTCATACTCAGTATTTTCTTGTTCCGGAAACAGATGAAATTAAACCAATAAGTGAGGAAAATTTAATTGAAGGAACTAAATTAATTGATACACTTTATCCAGAGGGAATAATAGGTTGTGCTCCTGGACGGCCTCAAGAATTACCTCCTAAACTTCAATCATTGGCGCAGTATAAAATATCCTGTTTATATTCAAGAAATCCTTCCATTCCATCGTTTTTCTCTATATGGGAAGGAGAATACATTGCAAAAATGTATGAAGTTATTACTGGTAAGAAGATGAATACTGTTGGAATCCATATAATTAGCCCCCTTAAAATGATTGGTGAGGAAGTTGAAATTGGATTACATTTTATTCAAAAAGGAATAAAAGAAATTTGGATTGGAACAATGCCAACTTGTGGTGCAACTGCACCTATTTTTATTCCAATGGCATTTTCACAAGCAGCTGCAGAAGTAATTGGAGCATCTTTAATTTTCAAAATACTTTCTGAAGAGAAAATAGATGTTAATTTTACTATTTCTGTTTATCCGTTTGATATGAAATATGGTTGTTTTGTTTATGGTTCAGCAGAACATATTCTTATAGAAATTTTTACATGGGAGATAAATAAGTTTTATGGTAGGGATGTGAGGTTTAGCAAAGCATTTCATACAATGGCTAAATTACCAGATATTCAATGTGGCGCAGAACAGGCAGCATTTGCAATGATAATGATGTTATTAAGAGCACAAACTTTCTCTGGTGCAGGTTCTTTATGTATTGATGAAATTTGGAGCCATGAGAAATTGATGATTGATAGAGAAATTTTTAATTTTATAAAAAGAGTTAAAAAGGGGATTGAATTTAAAATTGACGATTCTATTTTAAAAATAATAAATGAAGGAGTTAAAGAGGGTCATTTTCTTAATAGTTATTTAACAGTGAAAAACTATAGAGACACATATTGGATTCCTGATTTATTTGAACATGAACCATTAGGTAGTTGGAAAGTTAATAAAAAAAGTGTAAGAGAAAAAGCATATGAATTATTTAAAAGTAAAATTAAAGAGTATTGTTATGAACTTGAACGAGAAAAAAGAATAGAAATAGAAAAGATTTATAATTATGCAAAAAATGAACTTCAAAACAAATAAGATACTCCTAATTTTTAACTTTATTTTATTCTTGGGGAGCAGTTGTAGAAGCAGGGAATATTTTAATATTATCTCCGTTAAGAATTGTAAAACTCAATCTTTCAATTTTATTTTTTATCTTTAATTCTATCTCTAACTTGTTTGAATTGTTAACTTTTTTAGCAAGAACTTTAAACTTAAATTTCCCTTTCTCAAATCTTTGTTCCAAAACTTTCCATTCAGATGGTGGATAAATTTTTATTTCTGTATTTTCTAAACTTACAACTTCCCAGTTTTTCATAAAAGATATTTCAAAATTTCTTTCAATTCGAGAATAAATTATAGGTTCTCCACAATAATGAAAAACGACTTGTAAATCACCAATATTTTCAACAGATGAATTGACATCAAAATTTAGCAAATTCCTTATTTTTTGGTTTTCAAATAGTAGAGACAAGAGATTTTTTGGAATATAAGAATTTTCAGCAAACTCAACAGTTTTAGAATTTTTTTCTATCATTTTTTCTGCAACTTTCATTGTTCTTTCAGTTAATTCTGGTATTGTTAGTGGTAATCCATCTGTAACAGTCAATGGAACAGGTGTTATTAATTCACCAACTACCTTTTTCCATTGGTCAGGAATTTTTGAAAAACCATTTAAAATACCTAAAAGAGAACCAAGAGTTGCTCCTGTACAATCAGTATCATAACCACAATTTACTGCTTTACATAATTTGTCTCCAAAATCTTCTCCATAAAGCCATCCAATAATAATAAATCCAGTATTAGGAATTGCATTACAAGCGTTATGATGTCCAAAAATTGTTACTATCCTTTCTCGTGCTTGTCCCCATTCAAGATTCTCTTTATAACATCTAACCGCTTCTCTTATGACTCTTGCAATATTTGAACTTGTAGGAATCATTGATAATCCAATATTTATCAAAATAAAAGGATCATTTATAACAAAAGCTGCGCTTTCAACAGCAGCCCAAAACATTTCACCATAAGTCCCTTCTCCACCTGAATGGTCAAGACATGAGTCCAGCCAGGCAAAATATGCAGCAAGTTGAGGGTCAGCAGGCGCAACACATGCCCATATTTCACTTCTAATAGGAGAACCCATTTCATCTATGAAATAGTTCTGAAAATGACCCGAAATTGGTGGTTTTAAACCTCTTTTTAAATTATAAAGACACCAGCTATACTCAGAATACCAATGTTTGTAAAGATATTTTTGCCAGAATTCAGCAAAGTCATTTAATGTTGGATTTACACCTTTATCTTCAAGCATCTTAAGCCATACAAGTTGGAAGTCAAGGTCATCATTCGGAAGAGGTTGATTAAAGTCAAAATTCTCTACTTCTATATCAAATTTAAAACCAGATTTCTCCCACCAATTTTTAACATTTTTTAACCATCTTTTCGTTGCCTCTTTATCATAATATTTCAATGAATGAGTAAATTTTTCGCCTTCAAACGGTGCTCCAAAAGTTCCGCCAATATTTTTACCTATCCAGCATCCTTTCACTTTATCAATATATTCTTCCTTATCTAACCTTATTTTTTCCATAATTTTACCTTTTTTTCAGTCATCTCTTTCTCCTATTGGGTCTATATGAACAGAAACTTCAGAATTTATAATTTGATTTTTTATTTTATCCTGGATTTTAAGTGCAATATCGTGTGCTTGTTTCAAAGACATATTTTTTTTTACCTCTATATGCAATGATATTACTTTTTTATTTCCATAATCATGAACTCTTATATCATGGGAATTTAAAATGTCTGGATTTAAAGAAATGATTTTTTTTATTTGTTCAATTGTTTTTTCATCAGGAGCTTCTCCAATTAAAAAACTTGTTGTTTTTCTAATTAAATCAAAAGAAATCCACAATAAAAGCAAGACAACTAATATTCCAATTATTCCATCAACTTTATGAATACCAAATCTAATCAAAATAAGACCAATCCCTACAATAAAAGAAGCAATGCTGTCCAATCTGTGATGCCATGCGTCAGCAATTAAAAGATCTGAATTGATTTTTTTTCCAAGGAAAAATGAAAATTTTGTCATCCATTCCTTAAAAAATCCAGAAAAAAACATAAAAATAATTATAAAAATACTCGGTTGAATTTCAATAGGATTTTTAATTCTTGCAATTGAAATTTTAATAAAGTTAATAGATGCAAATAAAAGTAAAAATGCTATTATCAATGTTCCTATTTGCTCAATTCTTCCATGACCAAAAGGATGTTTTTCATCAGGTGGTTTTTTACTTAATTTGAAACCATATATTACTAAAATTGAAGTCAAAATATCAGAAAGAGAATGAAATGCTTCTGTAATTATTGATATACTCTTTGTCAGAATTCCAGTCAAAAACTTTACCATAAAAAGAAAGAGATTCCCTAAAATACTAATCCATGCCTCAATATATCCAAAAAATTCCCTTGGAACTTCTTTTTTATTTTTTATTAATTTTTTTAAGATGAGTTGATTAATGTTCATTTTCAAATTATGAAAAGAGTATTTCTTTTGCTTTTTCAATACCCTTTCCTATATCAACTTTATATCCAAATTTTTCAAGACCAACACCAAAAGCATCTAATGCAGTCAAAACATCAAATTCATCTTGCCATCCAAGATGTGAAATTCTCACAATTTTACCTTTTAATTTATCCTGTCCAGGGGCAAAAGAAATACCATAATTTTTCCTAATAAATTTTATAAGTTGGTCTCCATTTATATTTTCAGGAAGTAAAATCGCTGTAACTGCATCAGAAGGAGAAGAGGAAAGTAATTTTAAACCCATTGATATAATTGCTTGTCTTGTCGCAGTTGCTCTTTTTTTATGCTCTTCCCATATTTTTTCAAGTGTATATTGTCTTATTATTTCTATTGCTTTTTTTAAACCAACGATTAAAGAAACAGGGATTGTAAAAGGAAAATCAAATTTTTCAATTGCTTTTTTATATTTTTTTAAGTCAAAATAATATTTAGGAAGATTTGAATTTTTCGTCTTTTCCCATGCCTTTTCACTTAAAGAAATAAAAGCAAGTCCAGGTGGAAGCATAAATGCTTTCTGAGAACCAGTTAATAAACAATCTATCCTCCAATCATCCATATAACAAGGTATTGCACCGAGAGAACTTATAGCATCAACAACAAAAATCATATCATCATACTTTGATACAACTTCTCCATATTCTTTTACATCAAAATGAGTTGCTGTAGATGTTTCACATAGATTTGCAAAAATACCTTTAGCATCTTTGTTTTGTTCAATTATTTTTTCAAGTTCGTCTTTTTTCAATGTTTTTCCCCATTCAACTTTAACATCAACAACATCAAGTCCATATGCTTTCCCTATCTCAACAAATCTTTCTCCAAATTTACCTCCATTTATAACTATTATTTTTTCTCCTTTTGAAAATAAATTAGTTATACTTGCCTCCATTGCTCCTGTTCCTGAAGATGCTAAAATCAAAACATCATTTTTTGTTTGAAATAGATATTTAAGACCTTCAAATACCTCTTTTGCTATACTTAAAAACTCATCTGTTCTGTGATGCATAATTGGTTTTGCCATTTCAAGTAAAACTTCTTCAGGAATACTTGTTGGTCCAGGAGTGAAAAGTTTATTCTTTTTCATTTTATCTCCTTCCTTAAATTAATGCAATTTTTAATACTTCATTTATATCTTCAACTTCTATTATTTCAATACTTTCTTTAATCTTTTTTGGTATCTCTATCAGATCTTTATCGTTTTCTTTTGGAATTATTACTTTTTTAATCCCTGCTCTTTGTGCTGCAAGAATTTTTGCTTTGAGTCCACCAATTTTCAAAACTTTTCCTTTTAATGTTATTTCTCCTGTCATTGCTACATTTGCATCAACAGGTTTACCTGTTAAATTAGAAACAAGAGCAGTAACAATTGTTATACCTGCAGATGGTCCATCCTTTGGTATTGCGCCTTCAGGAACATGAATATGTATATCAAATTCTTTATAAAAATCAGGGTTTATTCCAAATTCTTCAGAATGGGCCCTCACATAACTTAAAGCAGCTCTTGCTGACTCTTTCATAACATCTCCAAGTTGCCCTGTTAAAATCAAATCGCCTTTACCTTTCATAGTTAAGACCTCTGTAAATATAATCTCACCACCATATTCTGTCCAAGCCAATCCAGTTGCAACTCCAATTTTATTTTCTTTTTCTATCTCAAGATATGTAAATTTCTCAGGTCCAAGATACTTCTCCAAATTTTTTGTAGTAATAATATATGGACCCTCTTTTTTTGTTTCTACAATTTTCTTTGTTACTTTTCTACATATATTTGCTATTTCTCTTTCAAGGTTTCTAACACCTGCTTCCCTTGTGTAATTCTTAATAATTTTAAAAATTGCCTCTTCTGAAAATTTTATATTTTTTTCTGTTAAACCATGCTCATTCATTTGCTTTGGAATCAAAAAATGTTTTGCAATTTCTTTCTTTTCCCAGATTGTATATCCAGGAAGTGATATAACTTCCATTCTGTCAAGAAGAGGAACAGGTATAGTAAATTCAGTATTTGCAGTTGTTATAAATAAAACCTTTGATAGGTCAAATTCTACTTCAAGATAATGGTCTGAAAAATTTTTGTTTTGTTCAGGGTCAAGAACTTCAAGTAATGCACTTGCAGGGTCTCCTCTGAAGTCCTTACCAAGTTTATCTATTTCATCAAGTAAAAAAACAGGATTATTAACTCCTGCTTTTCTTATTGATTGAATAATTCTCCCTGGGAGAGAACCAATATAAGTTCTTCTGTGTCCTC
>JAMWCA010000078.1 GCA_023819545.1 Candidatus Omnitrophota bacterium | reverse complement strand
GGAAAAAGAAAGCGATGTTAATGCAATAAGAAATGGTTATGTTTCAATTACTCCAATACAATTAAATTTGACTAATTTTCCCTTTCTTGAGGAATTGAAAAAAACAGAAATTGAAAAATTCAAAATAAAATAGTATAATTATATTTTCAAGTTAATATGGAGGGTTGGTATGTCAATAACTTTTAGACCGCATAAATTAAAAAGAAAAAGGAAAATAGGATTTTTAGCAAGAATGTCAACTAAAAGCGGAAGGAAAATTATAAACAATAGAAGAAAGAAAGGGAGAAAACGTCTTGCAGGATGATAAAAAAGAAAATAATGGAAATTTTGAAAACTGGTGATAAATTTGAAACTGATAATTTTATACTATATTTTAAAAAAAGAAATGATTTAAAAATTGGTTTTATTACATCATCAAAGATAGGTAAACCAAGTCAAAGAAATAGATTAAAGAGGATAATAAGGGAAAAAATAAGAAAAAAATTTAAAAGTGGTGATTTTCTGATAATTTTTAAAAAAGGAATAATTGAAGAATCAGAAGCAAAGATAAAAAATAGTATAGAAAGAATCACTGAAGATGAAATTAATAATAAAATTAATTAGGGTTTATCAGATTCTATTTTCTCCACTATTAGGCAATATATGTAGATTTTATCCAAGTTGCTCTAATTTTATGATACAGGCAATAGAAAAGAAGGGTTTTAAAGGAATTTTTATAGGTATAAAAAGGATTTTAAGATGTCATCCTTTTAATAAAGGCGGTTATGACCCAATTGAAAAATGGATAAAATAAGAGAAGAAACAAGATTATTAATAGCTTTTACACTTTCAATTATAATAATATTTATTTTCACTAAAATCCAACAATCAAAGTATCCTTATAGACAAACGACAAAAATTGAACAAATCCAGCAAGAAGAAAAATCAACTCAACAAATAAAAACAGAGGTTTCCAATCTTTTAGAAGGTGGAAGTTATGAATTTGAAAATTTTTCTTATTATTTTAGGGTTGATAAAAAATATGGATATATTAAAGAAATTGGTTTAAAAAAATTTTTAAGAGAAAAAGAGAAGTTTTTCTCTTTAAATGAAGGAATTTTAATTTTTTACAATCCTATTACTTTTTCTGAAAATGATTATGATATAAAAATTTTAAATAATCAACTCCTTTTAGCAAAAGATAGTTCTGAATTTTATTATCTTAAAAAATTTTTAATTCCTGAAAATGACTATATCTTTCATTATGAAGAAAGTTTTAAAAATAAGACAAACAGAGATATTGAACTGAAAAATTATAAAAATCAAATCATTAAAATTAATTTAATTGATATTGGAACACATAGAAGTTATATCCCGTCAAAAATAATAGTTGGAATAAATAAACTTCCTATCTTTATTGACCCATATAAAGTAAAAGGAGAAAAATATTATAAGAATTGTAATTGGGTTGGTTTTTCTTCAAGATACTCGCTTATTTTCATATATTTGTCAGAAAAATCAACCATAACTTTGGAAAGCAATGGTAAATTTTTAAATCTTAATCTTATTGAGGAAAATTTTATAATTGAAAAAAACGGAGAAAAAAAATATAATTTTAAATTTTATGCTGGTCCATCTGATTATTTTGTTGCAAGAAATTATATAAAAGAAGATATTTTTGGCCATGGTTTTTTTGCAACGATGGGAAGATTTCTATTTTCTATATTAAATGCTATTCATAAAGTTATTCCAAATTGGGGATGGTCAATAGTTGTTCTAACATTTATAGTTAAAATTGTATTTTTTCCATTAACAAGAAAAAGTTTATATTCTATGAAACAACTTCAGAAATTAAGACCTTATTTACAAGATGTTCAGAAAAAGTATAAAGATAATCCTTATCAGTTACAGAAAGAACTTATGAATATATATAAAGAATATAATATAAATCCATTTGCAGGATGTTTTCCTACAATTATTCAAATTCCTATATTTATTGGCTTTTTTCTTGCTTTAAGAAACTCTGTGTTTTTAAGAGGAGCGAGTTTTATTTTATGGATAAAGGACCTTTCAATGCCTGATACTGTATTTAAAATAAACAATTTCCCAATAAATATTCTACCTATTTTGATGACTATAACTTCTTATTTTCAACAAAAATTAACTCCACAAACGGATCAAAGTCAAAAATCCCTAACTATAATAATGCCATTGATGTTCCTTTTCATTCTCTACAATTTCCCATCAGGCCTTTTACTTTACTGGGTCACAATGAACATTGCTAGTTTGATTGAACAATATTTAATTTCAAAAAATTTCTCAAAGAGAAGAATTAAAAAATAAAGTTTTCTTACATATCTCTGATTGACAAAATTAGAATTTTAAATATAATTTTTTTTTATGATTACTTTAAGGTCTATTATTTTAGGTGCAATTTTTTGTATATTAATTGGGATTTTTGAGCCATTAGATGTCCTTTATATTCATGGTTCTCCAATGGCTGCTGATTATTCAACAGGTTGGGCTGTTTTCTTCTTTTTCATATTAGTTTTTCTTATAAATCAATTTAATAAAAAATTTTTAAAAAAATTATTTTTGACATCACAGGAATTAATAACAATATATATTATGATGATTGTTGCTTGTGCTATACCTTCATGGGGATTTACTATGAATTTAATAGGACTTCTTGGTGGGATTTTTTATTATGCAACTCCTGTGAACCAATGGGACCAATTAATACATCCTCATTTACCAAAACATCTTTTTCCAAAAAACTACAATGCTATATGGTATTTATATGAAGGACTTCCAAAAAATATGAAAATTCCATGGAATGAATGGATACTCCCACTTACCAACTGGTTTTCTTTTATAATCGCATTTTATTTACTTTCAATTTTTTTAATCATTATGCTTAGCAAACATTGGATTGAAAAAGAAAGATTGATATATCCTTTGACAGAATTACCAAGTGAGATGTTAAAAAAAGAGAGACCTATTTATAAAGAAAAAATTTTCTGGATAGGTTTTTTAATTCCATTTCTTTTTTATTCTTTAAATGGATTGTCAAAACTTTTTTCTTTTTTCCGCTCATCATTATTGTATAAAAGGGAGCAACTAATTTTATGGCAAGTTATATTATAAATATTATTAAAGAACCTATTACATTTGGGAAAAAACAATTTCTTTTTTCTGTTATCGGTGCTTTTTTAATGTTTTTGTTACTACTGGCAAGAAGTAGAATTCCTGGTTGGCCTTTATCTCCAATTGGACTTGCAATTGGAATACCTCACCCTGTTTTTCATACATGGTTTTCGGTTTTTATTGCATGGGTGATAAAAACAGTTATATTAAAATATGGTGGGAATAAAGTATATTCTGAAAGTAAAATTTTCTTTCTTGGAATGATATGTGGTATTTTTGTAACTGCAGGGTTATGGATTTTTGTAAGCTGGGTAACAAAGACATCAATTGCTTTTACCTTAGGATAATTAAAGATGACTCAAAGAGAACGATTTATAACAGCGCTTGAAAGAAGACCTTTAACAGGTAGAGTTCCACATTTTGAGCTTGTATTTTTTTTAACAATGGAAGCATTTGGCAAAGTTCATCCTTTACATAGAAATTATTCTCAATGGGAACAAATGACAGAAAAAGAAAGACAACTTCACAGAAAAGATATGGTAGAGATTTACATTAAAACAGCAGAAACATTTAACCATGATGCTATATTTTTACACCCTAATCCTGGAAATATTGAAGAAACAATAAAATTAATTGACCTTACAAGAGAAATTATAGGTGATAAATATTTTCTTATGATACATGGTGATGCAACTTTTGGAATTCCTTCTGGAGATAAAATGATAGAGTTTGTTCAAAGAATTGCTGATGAACCTAATAAATTAAAAAGCGAAGCAGAAGATATGGTAAATAAAGCACTTGATAGAGCAGAAATTTTAAATAGAAAAACATATCTTGATGGATTTGCTTTATGTTCTGATTATTGTTTTAATTCAGGTCCCTTTCTAAGCCCGTCAATGTTCAGTGAATTTGTTACACCTTACCTTGCAAAATTAATAAAAGGTTATAGAGATATGAATTTTTATACAATTAAGCATACAGACGGGAATATAATGCCTATAATTGACCAATTAATACAGACAAATCCACATGCTTTACACTCCCTTGATCCCCAAGCAGGAGTTGATATTAAAGTTGTTAAAGAATTATACGGGGATAAAGTTTGTTTGATTGGAAATGTAAATTGTGGTTTACTTCAGACAGGAAGTGAAGAACAAGTGATTGATTCATGTATATACGCTTTGAAAAACGGAATGCCTAATTATGGATATATTTTTTCAACATCAAACTGTATCTATACAGGAATGCCACTGGAAAGATATTTATTGATGCTAAAGGTTTGGGAAAGATATGGAAACTATAAATAGAGTTAAAATAATATTAGGTGGTTCAGGTGGTCAAGGAATTTTAACACTTGGTAAACATCTTGCTTATGCAGGTATGAAAAATGGATATGAAGTGAGTTGTCTTCCAACATATAGTGCTGAAATGAGAGGTGGATATATATATTGTTTTGTTACAATATCAAAAGAACAGGAAATTTTCTCTCCTTTAAGCAAAAGTTGTGATATAGGAGTGTTTCTGAATGATATGTCTTACAAGATGTTAAGAACTTACTTAAAAAAAGATTCTTTTATTATTTTAAATTCCTCATTAATAAAAAATTTAAAAAAGAATAAAAAAATTTTTGAAATACCAGCAACTGAAACAGCAGAAAGAATTGGAGACATAAGAATAGCAAATATGGTTATTGCTGGTGCTATTTCTAAATTAATATCTGAAAAATTTTTTGATTTTAGATATTCTTTTCTTTTAAGTGAAGTAGAAAAAGTGGTCACTAATGAGAATATAGTAAAACTATGTAAAATTGCTATTAAAGAAGGGTATAATTATCTGGAAAATTTATTATTAAAATAAATTGTTAGGTCTTTTGTATTGCTATTTCACATATCACAAACTTATTTCATAAATATTTTTACTTTTGATAATAAATTTCTTTCAACAAATAAAGGGATTAAGGTATAATAATAATTGTTATAAAAGGAGAAATTAATGTCAGAAAAATTAAAAGTTGAAAAAATTAATGAGTATAAGTGGATTATACCAAAAGTTGAAGATATGCGCGTTCCAGGAGTTATTTTTATATCTGAAAAATTATTAAAGAAAGCAATAGAGGATAAAGCAGTTGAACAAGTAGCAAATGTAGCAAGATTACCTGGAATAGTTAAATATAGTTTAGCAATGCCTGATGTTCATTGGGGATATGGTGCTCCAATTGGAGGAGTTGGTGCTTTTAATGAAGAGTCAGGTGTAATTGTTCCGGGATTTGTAGGTTATGATATAAATTGTGGAGTAAGATTGATAAGGACAGATTTAACAAAAAAAGATATAGAAAATAAACTTAAAGATTTAGTTGATGCTCTTTTTTATAATATTCCTTCTGGAGTTGGTTCCACTGGAAAATTAATATTGAAGAGAAATCAACTTGAAGAGGTATGTGTTAAAGGTGCAAGATGGGCTATTGAAAATGGTTATGGTAAAAAAGAAGATTTAGAAAATATTGAAGAATATGGTTGTATTGAAGGAGCCGACCCAAGTGTTATAAGTGATAGAGCATATGAAAGAGGGCTTGAACAATCAGGAACTCTTGGTTCTGGAAACCATTTCCTTGAGATTCAAGAAGTAATAAATGTATATGATGAGGATATTGCCGAAAAATTTAAGATTTTTCCAGGCCAAATTACTATAATGGTTCATACTGGTTCTCGTGGTTTTGGATATCAAATATGTGATGACTTTCTTGATATGTTTGGTAAAGTCGTTCATAAATATGGGATTAAACTTCCTGATAGGCAACTTGCCTGTGCACCAGCAAGTTCTCCAGAAGGTCAAAAATATTTTAAAGCAATGAAATGTGCAGCTAATTATGCTTTTGCAAATAGACAAGTAATATATTATTGGATTTGTGAAACATTTGAAAAGATTCTAAAAATTTCTGCTGAAAAACTTGGCATAGAAACAGTTTATGATGTTGCTCACAATATATGTAAATTTGAGACACACACAGTAAATGGAAATAAAAAGAAATTATATGTTCATAGGAAAGGTGCAACAAG
>JAMWCA010000077.1 GCA_023819545.1 Candidatus Omnitrophota bacterium | reverse complement strand
CCTTCACCAATAACTATATCTATTACAAATTCCTCCATTGCGCTGTAAAGGAATTCTTCAACATTTCTTGGTAAACGATGAATTTCATCTATAAATAAAACATCTCCTTCTTCAAGATTTGTCAAAATTCCTGCAAGGTCTCCTACTTTTTCAATTACAGGGCCTGAAGATGCTTTTATATTAACGCCAAGTTCATTTGCTACAATATAAGCAAGTGTTGTCTTTCCTATCCCTGGAGGTCCATAAAATAAAATATGATCAAGGACTTCTTTCCTATTTTTTGCTGCTTCTATAAAAACCTTTAAATTTTCTTTAACTTTATCCTGACCAATAAATTCATCAATTTTTCGTGGTCTTAATGTGTTTTCATATGTTAAATCCTCACTCTTTATTTCTGGAGAAGTCATCCTTTCATTCATTTCAATCTCCTTAATGCTTCTTTTATTAAATCTTCAAGAGAAATTTCCCGATTTTTTTCTTTTAATATCTGACTCACAATTCCAATTGCATCTTTTCTTTTATATCCTAAAACTACAAGTGCTTCAACAGAATTATTTAAAAGTTCTCTTTCTTTATTATTATCAACTAAAACTGGGATTTTTTCAATTTTTTGTTTTAATTCAACTATTATTCTTTCTGCTGTTTTTCTCCCAATTCCAGGAACATTTTTAAAAAAAGAAAGATTTTCTGTAACTATCCCTTGATAAATTTCTTCAATTGTTAAACCAGAAAGAATTCTCAAAGCAACTTTTGGACCAATCCCAGGAACTGTAATAAGTAATAGGAACAATTCTCTTTCCTCTTTTTCTTTAAAGCCATAAAGATTAATTTTATCTTCTGAAAGTTGTTGATATACATAAAGTAATACCTCATCACCTTCTTGAATCTTCTCTGATGTCTGTAATGAAACTTCAATAAAATATCCAATCCCATTACTTTCTAAAACTATATAAGTTGGTGTCTTCAAAAAAATTTTACCTTGTATAAAATATAACATTTTCCTTTAATTTAAAAACTGCGGATATAGCAGTAGCAGTAGCATCTGTTTCTTCAAAGTTTTTAAAATTATAACAATTTGTCAGATTCTCAATCATAAATTTTACTTGTTCTTTTGTTGCTCCACCTTTTCCTGTAACAAGTTGTTTAATTTCTCTTGGAGGAATAAGAACAAATTTTATATTTCTTGTTATACAAATTCCTATAATTCCCCCTATAAGTATTCCTATTTTCAAGGCAATTTGAATATTTTTAGCAACATATATCTCCTCAATTGAAATTAAATCTGGTGAAAAATTTTTTAATAATCTCTCAAAATTTTCTAAAAGATATTTAATTTTACTTTCAAAATTTAATTTTAGAGAAGGGACAAAAACTCCACTTTTAAGAACATTTAAATTTTCTTCAATAACACTATAACCCAATTTGTTAATTCCCGGATCTAAACCAATTATTCTCAATTTCTTTATTTTGATACTTTTTCAATTATTTCATCTGATATATCAAAATTTGCATATACATTTTGAACATCTTCCGACTCTTCAAGTTCATCAAGAAGTTTCAAAAGAGTTTCTGCTTGTTTGCCCTCAAGATGAACTGTATTTTTAGGAATATAGGTAATACTTGCATTTTCTATTTGTATATTGTTTTGCTCTATAGCTTTCTTAACATTTTCAAAGTTTTCAACAGAGGTAATTATTTCATATGTGTCTTTCTCTGTTTTCATATCCTCTGCTCCAGCATCAATTACAATATCCATAAGTTTATCTTCTTCAGCTTTTTCTTTCTTTACAATTATCAAACCTTTTCTTTCAAAAATCCAAGAAACACTTCCAGCACCTGCAAGATTTCCATCATGTCTTGCAAATATTGACCTTATTTCTGACGCACTTCTGTTTTTATTATCGGTTAAAACCTCAACAAAAATTGCTACGCCTCCTGGACCATACCCCTCGTATGTAACCTGTTCATAATTAACTTCGTTTTCTTCACCAGAACCCCTTTTAATTGCTCTTTGAATATTTTCGTTAGGCATGTTCACACTTTTTGCTTTTTCTATTGCAATTCTTAATCTTGGATTTGTTTCTGGATTTGGACCACCTATTTTTGCTGCAACCATCAGTTCCCTTATAATTTTTGTAAAAATTTTACCTTTTCTTGCATCCATTGCCATTTTTTTATGTTTTATACTATGCCATTTAGAATGTCCAGACATAAACCCTCCTTTTTATTTTTCCTCTTTTAATCTTCTCCAGAACTCTTTTGCACTCAAATTCTCTATTATTTTTCTGAATTCCTCTATTTCCTTTTTGTCTATTGGGCTATCAAATTTATTTGTTTTTATAAATTTGTCACTATCATAATATTTTACAATATCTTCGCTTTCAAGTAAATCTTCAGAAACAAAAATTGGTGCATCGCATCTTAAAGCAAGAGCAATACCATCACTTGGTCTACAGTCAACTTTTTCAATTTTTCCATCTATTTCAATTATAAGGTCTGCATAATAAACATTTTCTTTTAAAGAATGAATTTCAAGTTTTTTAACTTTACCTTTAAGTCTTTCAATTAAAATTTTCATTAAATCATGTGTAAGAGGTCGTGGAAATTCTGCTTTTTCAAGGAAAATTAAAATTGATTGTGCTTCATAAATTCCAATAACTATTGGTAAAACTTTCCCATTATCACTTCTTAATATAACAATTGGAGTGTTAGTTAAAATATTTAATACAACCCCATCAACATACACTCTTCTCATAATTAAGATTCATCCCCTTTTTCTTTTTTTCTTTGCTCAATTATTTTTACTGCTATATGAGGAGGAACCTCTTCATAATGAGAAAATTCCATTGAATAAGTTCCTTTTCCACTTGTAATTGACCTTAATTCATTTGTATAATTAGCCATTTCAGCAAGTGGAACTTGTGCTTTTACAATCTGTAAATTACCACTTGATGTCATATCAAGAACTTTTCCTCTTTTAGCATTTATACTTCCTATAACATCTCCGACATTTTCGGAAGGGACTCTTATTTCAACATTAACGATTGGTTCAAGCAGAATAGGTTTTGCATTGGCAACTGCTTTTTGTAAAGCCATTGAACCTGCAATCTGAAAAGCAATATCAGAAGAATCAACTACATGATAACTTCCATCATAGAGAATAACCCTTATATCTACAATTGGATAATTCGCTAAAACCCCTTTTTTCATTGCCTCTCTTACCCCTTTTTCAACCGAAGGAATAAAATTTCTTGGAATTGCACCGCCAACTATTTTATCAACAAATTCAAAACCACCACCTCTTGGTAATGGTTCTACTCTTATAAAACAATGCCCATACTGTCCTCTTCCACCTGTTTGTCTTTTATATTTACCCTCTGCTTCAGTTGTAGTTGTTATTGTCTCTTTATAAGCAATTTTAGGAATCCCTCTTTCTACTTCAACCCCAAATTTGTTTTTAAATTTATTCACTGTAATATCAATATGCAAGTCCCCTATTCCTGAAATTATCGTTTCACCAGTTTCTTCATCTCTAAAAATTCTAATAGTTAAATCTTCTTCTAATATTCTTCCTATTGCATTACCAAGTTTATCCTCTGTGCCTTTAATTTTCGGTGCTATTGAATATGAAACTGCTCCTTCTGGAATATGGGGTTTTTCATAAACAATATTTGAATTCAAATCACAAATTGTATCAAATGTCTGGGAATTAAGTTTTGCTGTTGTAACTATTTCTCCTGGATAAACAACTTCAACAGGTTCCTGTTTTCTTCCCTGCATTCTAAATAATTGCCCAACTCTTTCCTTTATCCCTTTTGTTGAGTTTAAAAATTGAGAGTTTGAAAGTAATTTGCCACTTAGAACTTTTATGTATGAAAGTCGTCCTGTGAAAGGGTCAAAAATTGTCTTGAATATTATCCCTGTAAAGGGTTGATTATCTTTTCTTTCAATTAAAACCTCCTGTCCATCTTGGTTTTTAGCTCTTAAAGGTGATAGTTCATCAGTTGAAGGAACAAAAGTTAATACAAAATCAATCAATTCTTCAATCCCTATCTGATTTAAACCAGAACCAAATAATACAGGAAAAACTTTTCTTTCAATAATACCTTTCCTTAATGAATTTATTACCTCCTGTTTGGTAAGTTTTTCACCTTCAAGATATTTTTCCATTATAGTATCATCCAATTCCACAAGTGTATCAATTGATTTCTGAAAAAATTCACCAAATTCACTGTCAAGTAAATCATCACCATCAAAAATATTTTTAACTCCATTAATTTTACCACTTTCAAAAAAAGGATAATTGATCAGAACAAGTTTATTTTTAAAAAATGAAAAAATTTCATTAACTACTTTTTTAATGTTTACTTCTGGTATGTCAAGTTTATTAACAAAAATAATCGTTGGGATATTTTTCTTACTAATCATTTCCCATATTTTTTCAGTTCCAACTTCTATTCCTTCAACGGATGATATATTTAAAATTGCTACATCAGAAGATTCTATCCCAGAAATCTGTTCACCAACAAAATCAATATATCCTGGGACATCAACAAGATATATAATATTATCTCCTTTCTTTATATATCCAACAGACAAATTTATACTTATCAATCTTAACTTTTCTTCATCATCAAAATCAAAAGTAGTATTACCTTGATTTATATCTCCCATCCTTGTTATCATTCCAGTTTTATAAAGCATTGCCTCTCCAAGAATGGTTTTACCTGATTTTGTACTTCCAAATAATCCTATTGTCCAAACTTTTCCCATTTTTTAACTCCTTTCTAATTATGTAGTATCTTCTTAAAAATATTATACTAGATTTATAAGAATTTGTGAAACTTCTAAAAAGTTAGATTATTTTAAGTTTTCAATTAAACCAATAAATTGAGAAATTTCAAAAAATGACGGTTGATTAGGTGCTACCTTTTTATTTAAATGGACATAAGTAAAAAAAGAACCAAAAATAAGAGGTAGTAATCGTTCGTATATATTTCCTTCCATTGGAATAACTACTAAATTTATTTTCTTTGAGTATCTATATGTAAGTTCCATAAGAGTAAAAAGATGTTTTTTGGTTTTTATTTTCGTTGCAACTTTCACGATATCTGCTTGATATTTTTTACCTTTTTTGACAATTTTTTTTAATTTATTGATGTCTGGTGTTTTTTTAAAATTATGATAGGAGAGAATAATTTTTTTGTCCTTACTTTTACAAATTTCACAAACCTTGTCACAAATTTTACTTTTAATTTCTACATCAATTATGTCAACAAAATCACTTATTTCTCTATAAATTTCAAGTCGTTTCCTATCAGGCAAATAAAAGAAATCTTCACCCGCTTCTTTATACCATCTTAAAGTCCCTATTATTTTATTATCTCCAATCCTTTTAATCTTCTTTATCCATTCAATCAAATCTTTTTCGGCGTGAGTTTTTAAAAACTTATCAACTCTTAATTCTAAATATTTAACTTTATTTAAAGTTTCATATAAAATTTTTTCTTCTTCATCACCTGTAAGAACAATTACAATTTTTTCTTTTAAATTTTCCATCTTATATTTCAAGCCCTATATCAAGTTTTGATTTAGCAAGAATATAACTATTGTAAAAAACTTTATTTACATCCTCAACTTTTACTCCTCCTGAAATAATAATTTTTTTTGCAATTTCGTCCGTTATTAAATCCTCAGGAGAGTGAGTATCAGTATTTAAGATTAGAGGAAAACCATATTCATACCATAGACGAACTATATGTCCATTTGATAAAGAATGTCCTTTTCTTACAGATATTTCAATATTTATTTTTCTTTCAGAAGCAATCTTTGCCTCATCTTCACTTAATATTCCTGGATGAGCAAGGATATCAATATCGCTTTCAAGTGCCTTTTTATTGGTCCCTTTTACAACTGGTTCAACTATCGTTTCACCATGAACAACAACAATTTTTGCTCCAAGGTTTCTTGATATTTTTGCAATATTTGGGATATCAATTGGATTTACATGAGTTATTTCAACCCCTGGAATTGCTTTTATTCTAAAATTTAAATTAATTTTGTCACAAACTCTTATTAACGCCGGAATAACAAAATCAATATTTGAAAAATCAACATGGTCTGTAAATGCAATAACTTTATATCCCTTTTCATCGGCTCTTCTTGCGAGTTCACTTGGCAATAGTTCTCCATCGCTTAAAATTGTATGTG
>JAMWCA010000076.1 GCA_023819545.1 Candidatus Omnitrophota bacterium | reverse complement strand
GTTCTTCTTTGAGCCATTAAACTCGTAAAGATTCAATTCCGGCTTTGTCCAGTTTATTCCATCAACGCTTTCCGCATAACAGGTAAATGACTCATGGGTACTGGATTTTGTTTTAATATCAAAGTCCGAACCCCGATAGTACATCCGGAAAATCTCTCCATCCTTGAAAATAGTAAAATAATAACAGGTGCTTCCTTCCCAATCTTTATTAAATTCAATTACAACTTCTTCTGGCTGCGGATTATGAAGCTTAAAATTAACTTTCTCCATCTTCTCAATAAGCCAGCCATCAAAAAAAACTTCTAACCTACTACCAATATCTCTCACTTCTTTCATTTTGCCCTCCTTTTTTATAAAAGGGTTGTTCTGCGAAAAAACTAAAATTTGAAGAAAAATAAAAATTAAAAAAATCCTTTTCATTTTTTAACCTCCTTGTAAAGATATAAAGCAAATTTTAAAGCATTTTGTTTAAGTTTGTTAAGATTAATTTCAGGATTTTGGAAAAGTTGCGAAGCAATAAAAATATTCTCAATTGGCAATTCCTCTATGATAGGAACTGCCCATGTAGTTACAATAATCCCATCTTTTAACCCAATTTTTTTTGCATATCTTGCAAAAGATGCAACTGCTTTTGATTTGAAAAAACTTGTTGCAGGAAAAACTTTGAAACCTTTACTTAAAAAATAATCTAAAGAGGGATATTTTTTGTAATAATGATAATGCCAGTCAAATATAATGATATCTTTTGGAATTAAATCAATTGCTTTATAAACATTACCAACTGCACCATTACAATTACATATTTTAAATTTTCTATGGTCAAGAAGCATATCTCCCCAGAGAGACATATTTACATTTTTTTTTGGATAAAAAACTATGTAGTTTGTTTACATCTTCTGAATATATCTCCCACAATTTTTTATTTTTACATCTATCACAAATCCCCATTCTTCTCTCACTAAACCAATGTTGAACTTCATCATGGGTAAGATGCATTATTTTAGGTTTGAAAATATCTATTATTTCCTCAAGGACAGAAAAAATAACTTCATATGTTTTGGGATTTGATGTGCAGTAGACAAAAGGATTTTTTGGGTCCTCAACAAGTGATGGGTCAACTTTGACAAGATTTGTATCATTTTGGTGTCCAAGAGTTGGAAATTCTGGGATAATTTCCATCCCAAGAAAATTTATATAATCTTTTATTTCTCTCATTTCATCTTGAGAATATGACCATTCTTCGTTTAATTGAGGATAACTCTTATACTTCATCCCTTTCCCAATTCCAAGAATTACTCCATTATATCCAATCTTATTAAGATTTTTTATAATTTTAAAAAATTGTTTAAGGTCTACTCTTTTATAATAAAGAGAAAGATGTATGTATCTTTTCTTAAAATATGGTTTCTGTAATAGTTCAGGAAAAATGAAATCTTGTTTTTTAAATATTGTTTTTATATCTTTTGATTTATGAAGAGAAATTTTTATATTTTCACTGATGGATTTATTTTTATCAATTCTTTTTATTTTTGTAAAACCACCAACAACACACATTTTCCCTCTATTATAGATTACATATTTCAAAAGAGAAGAAAATTCAAGTTTAATCCCAATTTTATCAGGTCTTATAATATAAATAGGTTTATTTTTAAATTCAAAATACCTTGTTATAATTCTTCCAAAAGGCGGAACTATATATCTAAAATATCTATCCTCTCCAGGAATTAAAATATTTGTTTCTGAAGGCAATTCCCATGAAAAAAAGAATTCTAACTGTTTGAATTTTCTTTTACCTAAATTTTTCAAATTTATAAAAATTTCTAAGTAATCTTTTAAATCATATAGAATTTCAAGTTTTTCGTCATTTTTATTTTTTTCAATAATAACTTTTGAATTCTCTTTTCTTACAAAAGGTTCAACAAAAGTTATATCTGAAAACTTATGAGAAAGAAATCCATCTGGGTCTCTTCCAACAAATCCTTCTTTTACCCATACTGATAATCCATCTTTTCTAAAGACATTATTCCTTCTAACAAAATCTATATCATTTTTTTTGTCTATTAAACTCATTATATTTCCATCTTCTCCTATCAAAACTTTTAAATTTTCTGATTTAAGTATAAGATTTTCTTGTTTATAAGATTTTGGTTTCATACTCACCCTTTCTCTAAAACCAAAAACTCAAATTTTTCAATTTTTTGAATTTCAAGAATGTTGTTTCTTAAATTAGATTTTGAAAATATACTTTTCGCTTTTTTTATTCTATCAATATTTATCTTGACTTTTAGATTATCAATATTTTTCCCTGAAAAATTTATTAATGAGATATAATAAATATTTTGATCTTTAATACTCTTCATTATAACTGGTTCAACAAGGGGTTCAGAAACTTCTATAATCTTATTTAAATTTAAATCTTTAAGGAAAAACTCAAAAACATCTCTTACTTTTGAATTAAAATTTGTAGGTATATAATTTGAAAGTTCATCAATTCCTCCTCTTCCATAAGGTAAAAGCGGGAAAGTTTTTTCTAAATAAGAAATACCAGGCAATGCTCCTATTATTAGTGTTTTCCCTTTCCCATAATTATTCACAACAGATGCAATTTCTCCATTTTTGAAATAACCTATCGGTTTACCATTTTTAGGAAGAAAACTCTGTCTATATGCGTAAATATTAAAAGAAGGTAAAATCTCATTAAAAGATATAGTATCAAGATTCTCTGCATGCAATAAATCAAGTTTTGGTCTCATAAAATGTTGTTTTTTGTCAAGTTGAAATTTATCAATTCCAAAAAGATTTTTCATCTTTTCAATCTCTTTATTATACTCATCATAAAAAGGCCCTCCAGCAACTGAAATTAAAAAACCACCATTTAATACCCATTTTTCAAGTTCTTCTGCAGCTTTTCTTTTAATATGGTCTCCTATAAATATTAAGACCTTATATTTGTTTATATAACCTGAAATAACATCATCTTCACAAACAATATCAATGGGATAATGTAGATGCCTTAAAATATAATATAAATTCTGTCTTTCTTGTGGATATATTGTATTACCTGGAAGATTTTTACCTTCAATTTTAACTGAATTATCCCAAATATTTGTTGTTTCTGAATATATAATCCCAATATCAGCATCAATAACTTTGCCATCTAAAAGATAATCTTCAATTTCTCCAATAGTATAACTTACAACTTTTATACCTTTTAAAATATCAGGATGACCGATAAATGAACATTCAGTAGGATAACCCAAGTTATAATACTGTAAAAACTTAAATCCATGCGAAAGTAAAGAATAACTTGCTAATTCAATATAATCTTTATTATAACCCCTATTACCATCACTTATAAGATATGCACCCATTGGAATATTGTGATATTTTGAAAGTGCCCTTGCAATTGTTCCCTCAAAAGATTGTGTTTGTGCTCCTATATAGTCAGGCGTCCCCCCTAATCCCCATGAATTTTCACTACTATAAACAGTCACTCCCCTATTTTTAAACAAATCAAAAACTTCGTATCCATTTTCCATTGCTGGAAAACCTCCTGTTGAAATATATATACTCCCTGAAGTTGTCCTTGTCCCTTCTGGAAAGATTTTTTCAATTAATTCTGTTGCCTTTTTGCATACCTCTGTAAAAAGTTTTGCCCTGAATTCCCATGAATGATAGAATAAAATTGGGTCTTTTTCTGCTTCTTCTGGAGAACCACTCCCAATTTTTTCATAACCTTTATATCCATTTTCTATCATATAATTTTTAAATTTCTGATTTATAACATCCCAGTTACTTAAAACTTTAAAAGAAGGAGGACCTGATTCCTCAATTAATTTTATATATACTGGCAAATCTCTTCCAATTTCTTTTTTCAAATTTTCATATCTTCCTCTATATATCTTGTCAAGGTCTTCAAACTTCCCTTCATAAAATTCCTTTCTTAAATGAATATTATGTAAAGTAATAAAACCGATTGAGGTATTAAATCCAGTCCAAATAGGGTCTTTTCCATAAATTTCAGGATGCATACCATAAAATTCGCAATTCATTCCACAACTTTTTGCAAGTTGAAAAGTTAAGTAAGGGAAAGAGCCTATTGCACTCCCCAGAAATATTTTTTCTGCTTTTTTCCCTTTTATTTTATAATCATCAACAATCTTTATCTGTTTTTTTAAAAATTCCTCAAATGTTAATGCTTTTTCTGTTCCAAGTATTCCCTTCTCATACCTTTCTTTTCCTATTCCAACTATCAACCATTCTTCTTTTTTATTATTATCAATAATTAATTTTTTAACAATATTTTCTGGATTTCTGAGCGAAACTTCTACATTTAATTTACCTTCTCCTTCAAGATTAAAAATTAAAACAGGTGGCATTACTGGATTTATATCAATTTTTTCAAACTTACTTACAAATCCCTTTTTCAATTTATCCTCATCTTTTAATTTTTCTTTTTGTTGAAGTTGTTTTAATCCTTGTTTTGTAAAATAAAATGTCTTTTTTGGTCCTTTATAATAACCGATTAGCCACCATTCATAACCTATCCTTAAAATTAAATTTTCTCCATCAAGAACATTAATTTTTAAAAATAAAGGAATAGAAAACCTTGAAATCATTGGTGGCTCCTGTGTTGCTCTCCATCTCCAATCATCTTGTGGCTTTAAATTTAAATCATTTGTTATATATACAAAATCAATTACTCTTTTTGCAGACGGATTCTCATTCTCGTCCTTAATTAAATATATTCTTGCTTTACCTTTTTTTAAAATAAAAGTAGTCCCTTGATAAACATAATCAGTATTATGCCAAGTCCATGGACCTTGAATTGTTAACCCATGACCAAAAGGAAAAAATTTTTCATGTTTTTTACTTCCAAAAATTTTTACACTCTTCTCTCCATCTTGTTCAATAATAACTTTGAATAAAGAACCAAAACCATAACAACTTTCATATCTTACCCATAATGCATATTCTCCTGTAACTGGAACCTCAAAATCATAAAATGCTATTGCTGAACTATCTTTCTCATCTGCAATAAGTTTTGTTCCTGACCAAAAATTCGGCTCTGATGGAAAATATCCAAAATCGCTTACTTGCCATCCTTTTATTATCTTAAAATCTTCTGCCTGTATTGGTAATTCAAAAAAGGTGTCGCAATATAAAATAGAACTTAAAATTAAAAAACAACTTATTAATTTAAAAAAACTCATTTTATACTCCTTTCTTTTATCTTTTCCATATAATAATTTATTAAAATCTTAAAGGTTTATCAAAGGTATCTCCACCACTAAAAAATTCATTCTTATTTAGTCCTTTAGCATTACCATCAACAAATAAAACATTAATTATTGGAACATCCTGATGTCTTCCATATGCAGGATGTATGATTGTATTATCCCAAATCGATGGTTTATTATGTCTTGCGCCATAAACACTCTCAAGGAAAAGGACAGTCCTTGACGGATTATTTATTTTACTTACCTTCCCAAAAAAAGAAGAAAACCCATACCTACCAATATACCAATTATAACCATAGTCAGCAACAGTATATGTTGTTCTTTGGTAAGATTTTACATCTGGACAAGCAACAACACCTGTTGCTTTTCTCAATCTATTATTTGCATCATATACCATTTCACCTTTCAGATAACCAAGAGTTAATAATGTATATAAAGCATATGTGGCTCTCCTTGTTCCCATATCAGCAGTTGCTCCCCATTCTCCGCCAGAACCAACTGGCTCACTAGTGCTTTGCATAAAATAACCATTATAATCATCAAGATACATATGAGTTGCCAGCTGAGTTGCCAGCCCAATCTGTTTTAAATTTGCTAAACATAAAGCCATTCTTGCCTGCTGTCTTGCTCTCTCAAGTGTAGGTAAAAGCATAGCAGCAAGAATAGCAATAATAGCAATTACAACAAGAAGTTCTATTAAAGTGAATCCACAAATTTTTTTCTTTTTCATAATTTCACCCCCTCTCTTAATCATTTCTATGATAAGTTAAAGGTCCTTTTCCATATGGTTGTATTCCTGGAGATGCTTGCCCTCCTGGAACAACATCTGATGGAAAATGTGGTATTAGGTCTACTTTTCTATATGCTCTCACTGAACCATCTACCATTAAAAAGTTTGCCCATCCATTATGTCTGAAATCTATATCCCCTGGTTGTGTTGTAGCATGACCTGTACATCTTATATAAAGTCCTAAATTATGTCCATTCCAGTCACCAATATAAATAGT